>CAYOIL010000188.1:0-8081 GCA_964403985.1 uncultured Saprospiraceae bacterium | reverse complement strand
CCTACAAATTCTGAATTTTACAGATTAAAGTCGATGGATTTAGACGGATCATTTACATATAGTGATATCATTGAGCTGAAAAGATCAATTACACATGATAATGTTAATGTTTATCCTAATCCTTTTACTGACGAAGTATCTTTGAAACTTGACTTGATTGATGACCAAGAAATCACAATAGAAATTGTTGATATTACTGGGAAGTTAATTTATCAGGATGACAAGAATGCTCAAACTGGAACTAACAACTTCGCTTTAAATTTAGCGAATCACCAAGCTGGTGTGTATATAATTACAGTAAAAACAAAAAATGATATGATTCAAAAAAGAGTTATTAAAAAATAATTCTAACTGAAAATTTCATGTAAAAAAACCTGTCAACTTTGTTGATAGGTTTTTTTATGTTTACACAAAAAATAAATTAAAATGGAAGATTTATCATTTGAATTTTACGTGTTAGAAAAAACTAGAAATAATTTCCTAGAGATCATTTCCAAAAGAAGTTTAGAGGAATTAAACAATATCCCTGATTCGTTTAACAACAACTTAATTTGGAATTTTGGACATGTTTTGGTAACTCAACAATTATTAGTTTATGGATTAAGTAAAACACCCATGAATATAGGAGAAGAATTAATTTCTAAGTATAGAAAAGGGAGTAAACCAAATGAATTAGTAAAACAAAATGAAGTTGATTATTTTATTGACATTGCATTCTCCTCTATTCAACAGATGAAAGAAGATTTTTCGAATAATATTTTTGGAGAATATAGGGAATATACAACAAGCTATGGCACAACACTTGGTTCTGTCTCTAAAGCAATAAAGTTCAATAATATTCATGAAGCTCTTCATTTAGGAACATGTTTAGATTTAATTAAATTAGTGTAAAATCAAATCGTTTTTTTAAACCCGAATTATGCATTAGACAATCTATTGCGTAATGAAACCCTAATGCATAATTCAGGTTAAACTGAAAAAGACTATACATCTGAATTATGTAGTAAAACGCTACTTATTCGAAAAAACAAAGCCTAATCACAGTGAAGTGATTAGGCTTTGTTATTTTATTTGGGTTTAACCCAAAATATTCTTTTATATCTTAATTCTGAAAATCCACAGAAGTATTTGCAGGTATTATTATTTCAGCTCCATTTCCATTTCTACATTCAATTCCAGCATTGCTAGAGAAATCTGTTCCACTAATAGTTAAAAGAGCGTTCGCGCCAGTATTTGTAATACCAGAGCCTGCTCCAGATGATAAATGATCTCTTATTATACAATCTGTCATAGTTAATTGACCTAAGTTATAAACCCCTGCTCCTCCAATATTATTCAAATTATTGTTACCCTTTATAATTTGTAAGCCGTCCAAAGCAAGTTCAGCAGTAGGCGAATCATGTGTGAAAACATGATATGAATTGTCCGAAGAGATTTCAGCAAGTCCTACATCGCCAGATAGAATTGTCACATTATTTACTGGATCTCTTTCACCTAAAGTAAATTCAGATCCATCAAATCCGCCATAGATACTAGTAGTAGCCGAAATATTCAAAGTTGTATTTCTATCTATAGTCACACCAGAATTCCCTGGCTTATATGTTCCTTCTTTCAACCATAAAGAATTCACATTTGCTTCATTTTCGATTCCATCTATTGCATCTTGTAAATTATTATATGCTGTTGCCCATGTACATCCATCTCCTGAAACAACTAAGCTCTCATCAACAAATCTATGGTCTAATCCATCACAAGGTGAAGATGTGCCTTCAAACATAAAATCAAATTTTACTGCAGAAGTATTCCATCTATTATCCCATTCCCAAAAATAAGTAGTACCAGCTGTAACTTCGATGTCTACTAATTCTGCTGCCCAATTATTTGCACTACCACCACCTAAAATACAGTCATCATCACTATTATCAACAGCAATTAAAGATTCACAAGAACCTGAATACAACCATAATCTTGTATCTACAGCATATCCACATGACTGAATCGAAATCGTCCCGTTACTCGGTGCTGTAAACTTATACCAATCCGCATGTGTTGAACTACTGCAATTATTACAACCATCACCATCAGCTGGTCCATTAGAAGTATGTGTTCCAGTTTCAAAAAGTGGCAATGCATTTGCACAATTAATATTGTCATCTATACAACCTGGATTCGCAGCTGTAAATAATCCTGAAAACGTTTTTTCGCATGAATTATCAGCAGTAAAAAACATAGTCACATCTACACCTTGTGCATCAGCTGTTAATCCTGTCATAGTAATAGAGATTGATGCTGATTCTTGATCAAAAGGAATTGTAAATAATTCTCCATTTACACTTAATTGCCCACTAGAAGGAGTATTTGATAGATTAATATCTAAATCTTGAGTATATGTATTAGATTGAGGATCACATACTTGATCTCCAACATTAGAAATTGCAATATTACAACCAAGATTAAACGAAGTTGATGTAAATACTCCTCTTCCATGCGTTCCTGCAACCATGAAATTATCAGAAGTTCTGTATTCGATCATGTCAACTCTTGTATTAGCAAGGCCCGTATTAGTTGGATTCCAGTCTGTAAGAGCCCCATTTAACATTGTTGTTGTCCATACTCCTAATTCTGTTGCTAAAATAGCTTGAGAAGAAGCATTCGGATCGAAAATCCCCCATCGAACAGGCATATTAGGTAAGTCACCTTCAACTGAAGAAAAATTAGTTCCTCCATCTGTGGATTCCCAAACACTTGTAAGATTAAAATTACTTATCGTCATCAGAATATGATCCTCATTTCCTACTTCAACATCAATAGAAGACACATAACCATTCGCCGTTGCATCTAAAACTGTAAAGGTAGGAGAAGCAGAATTTGCATTATCAACACGAACAATTTCGCCACCGTTGTTATTAATTCCAAAGTAAACTCTATTATCAACATTCGGAGATACTCTAATACAACTTACTTGACCACCAAAATCTGAAGCTGATATAGTAGTATTTGATAATGATCCACCAACATTGTTAACTCTTAAATATTCATTAACTCCTTTACAAGCATATAAGATATTAGCATCGTTATCATAATCAGTGGGATTAATAAATCGCCCAGAATTACCTAATGAATAGGCAACAAAATTTGAACCGTTTGTTGATACATAAAAATTATTATAAACATAACTTGTAATTTGAATATTGGGTTGATCTTGATCTATGTGACAAAAAGCACCATCACCTCCAGTAACTGCATCTCCTTCACCTATACCCTCTTCTTCTAGTCGTATCGTCCCATTATCTTGAGCTCCAGCTAGAATATTAGTTATTGAATTATCAGGGTGAACTGCAACTGCATAAAATTGTGTTACGTTATATTCATTATTTCTTTCTTGAAAATTTGGGTTACTACCTGTTGCAAATGCGTCAGAAGCATAAAAGATACCTCCATCATTTCCATTTAATATGGCGTTTGGAAAGCCCGGTCTTCTAGCTAAAGCGTGTTGATCTGCATGAACATAATCATCACAAGCACCTGTCCAGTAACTTATTGTTTCCCAATTAGTACCTCCATTTTCAGTTCTATATAAATCTATCCCTCCTATTATTACTTTTTCTGGATCATTCTCACTTACTATTGAAATTAAGTCATACCAACCTTGACCTCTTGTAAATACGTTAGAACCACCTACGCAAGATCCTTGTTCCTTATACAACGGTATATCTTGGCTTGCCCATGTTACACCTCCATTGACAGATTTCAATATACTTGTTACATCATTTCCTGAAGTAATTAAAGCATAAACATAATCAGAATCCGAAGGAGCTGTAGCCAATTCAACCCTTGATCCAGAACCATTTCGGATAGTTGACCAATTACTACCGTCATCTGTTGACTTATAAATATCACCACCAAAATTTGAGGCATATAAGTCTCCATTTGCAGCAACTTCAACATCAGCAAATGACCCAGATTGTGGGGTAAGCCAAGAAGCTCCAGCATTTGTCGAAATTCTTAATCCATTATTAGTTGCAACTGCAATTCCATCTTCTTTAAAACAAACCAGCTTATTTACATCATTGAAATTAGTAGTTGTAGCTAATTGATTCCACGTTGTTCCACCATTGGTAGTTTTCCATAATCCATCTCCATCTATTGCATCTAGATTTCCAAAACCTTCACCTGTTCCAACATAAAAAACATCAGTATCTACCGGATCATGGTCAATCGAAGTAACTGCCATATTTGACCAAAAGTCATCTACAATTTGCCACTCTGAGTTAGCATCTGTGATATCATCATTATACCAAACTCCACCTCCTACACCTCCTGCCCAAACTTTTGTTGCAGCTGGATCATTTGGATCAAACATAATCGCTCTTGTACGACCACCTATATTATTTGGTCCTCGCTCATCCCAAACAACATTAGGAATTTCAGACTTCTGCTGCATTTCTTTTTGTTGTTTCCACATATTCTTTTGAGCGCTAAACAAGTCCTTTCGAGGAACAACGCCGGTAACTGGATCCATTGTCATTTCTTTCTCCTGAGCTAACCGATCTTTAATCTGCTGTTCCTTAGCTATTTTATTATAAGTAGGAATTTTGGAATCTTTTAGAGTTAAAGAGCTTTCATTATTTGTACAAGAACAAATAACAAAAGATAGTAGGAAAAATAAGTTGAAATAGTATAAAACCCTCATATTTAATTGAATTTATATTAGATATAATTCTAACATCACAAAAACCTTACCAAATTTTAACACTTTAAAAAATTGAATAAAGCTATAAAGCAATTACAAGACCCTAAAAACATAACTTTACCCTACTTAATAATCTTGAAATAAGATAAAACGCTTATTGTATGACGAATGAAGAAAAAGCATTTTCTAGACTACTTCACATTATGGACGACCTCAGGGAAAAATGTCCTTGGGATAAAAAACAGACATTTGAATCTTTACGTATATTATCAATTGAAGAGGTTTATGAACTTGCCGATGCCATACTTGATAAGGATATAAATGGAATCAAAGAAGAAGTAGGAGATTTAATGCTACATATGGTATTCTATGCAAAAATTGCTTCAGAAACAAAATCTTGGGACATAGCAGATGCATTAAATGAAGTGTGCGAAAAACTTATTCATAGACATCCGCATATTTATGGAGATGTTGTGGCCGAAGACGAAGAGACTGTTAAGAAAAACTGGGAACAATTAAAATTAAAAGAAGGTAAAAAATCTGTTTTAGGAGGGGTTCCTAAAAGTTTACCCGCAGTTGTAAAAGCATATCGTATGCAAGAAAAAACAGCTCAAGTAGGTTTTGAATGGGAACATAAAGAGGATGTTTGGGAAAAAGTACGGGAAGAAATGGAGGAACTAAAAGAAACCATAGATTCAAAAGACAAGGAGAAACAAGTGGAGGAATTCGGAGATGTATTATTTTCTATGATTAACTATGCACGCTTTTTAGGCATAGATCCTGAAACAGCTTTGGAAAAAACGAATAAAAAATTCAAAAAACGATTTGAATTTATAGAAAGCCAAGCACCAAAAGCGTTAGTTGACATGAGTTTAGAAGAAATGGACGCACTTTGGAATAAAGCCAAAGACATTGAATAAAAGCCACTTACACATCAAAAAATTTAATAATATATAATTCTCAGATAATAAGAGAGATATGTTGTTTTAATATTTTGGGCTTAAAGCCCAAAATCGCATTAATTTTAGATTATTTTTAAAACGAATTTCTTTATCAACTAATTGACTATATATTTGTTTAACATACAATAACAGAAATTAAATAAACTGAAATCGATATGTCTTTTTTATATATTTTTTTGATTATTTTCACTGTCTTCGGATTAAGTTTTTTCTTAATAAACATCCGACAAATAATGACAGGAAACGAATTTAGGGGAACATGTGCTAGTAATAACCCAATGTTAAAAGATAAATTTGGTAATTGTACAGTATGCGGGAAAACTCCAGAAGGTGATTGCGACGAAGAAAGTGACACTGGTAAAACAATGCCGGTTATAGGATAAAAAAGTGTATCATTAATTGATCTTGGATCAAATAATTTTTTTGGCGTTAACAGCCACAATTCCACACACAACAAATCCCGCTCCAATAGCTAAAACAAGCATATTTATTCTTAAGTAAAGTAAAGGTATTATATCTCGAACCCAATATAGGATATATTAAAGATGTAACAAAGTAATAGATAACATTTAATAGAAAATAATAAGATATACTTTGTTCCGCATTTACTTGCTTATACATTTGTAGATTTACAAGTAAAATAAATAGAACCTAAAAAGCTGTATTAAAATAAAGTTTTGATTATTCGAAATGTCTAAAATCATCAAAGAAATTCACCTTTATCTTAGTTGAAATAACTAATTTAACGCGCTAAAAATCTGCAAAATCAGTAAAAAGTTGGGTTAACTAAGATTTGTGATACACGATTTATCTCTAACTTCAAGGTAGTATCAAAAAAGCACTATTTATAAACATATTATGGTTTGCTAACTCAAGATCTTTTGTGATGATCAAAAAACTTATCCGACATTTAAAACACAATTTGTCAACTATACCAATTAGTATATAAAGTAAATATATATTTACAAGTAAAATTTGTAACTCAAATCATAAATTGATTTTATATATTATGAAAATATTTAATGTGTTTTTTTGTGTTTTACTACTCAGTGTGTTTTTATCACAGTCAATAACAGCTCAGATGCCAGCGAAATGGACAAGTTCTGAGATTCATCATAAGATTGAAAAATTGGGGTTTCTAGGTTCTGTTTTATATGTTGCAGCACACCCCGACGATGAAAACACTAGATTAATTGCCTACATGGCAAATAAAGAAATGGCTGAGACAGCTTATCTATCGTTAACTAGAGGAGATGGTGGTCAGAATTTGATAGGTACAGAGATTCAGGAATTACTAGGTGTAATAAGAACACAAGAGCTATTAGCTGCAAGACGTATTGATGGAGGAAAACAATTCTTTTCGAGAGCTAATGATTTTGGATATTCAAAGCATCCTGATGAAACTTTTGACATATGGAATAAAGAAGAAGTGTTTAGTGATGTAATACTTACCATAAGAAAATTTCAACCAGATATAATAATAAACCGATTTGATCATAGAACTCCTGGTAAAACACATGGTCATCATACAGGCTCTGCTGTTTTAGGACTAGAAGCTTTTGGAAAAAGTGGTGATCCTACTGTTTATCCGGATCAACTTAAAACCTATAGTCCATATTCAGCATCTAGAATATTTTTCAATACAAGCTGGTGGTTTTACGGAAGTAGAGAAAATTTTGCAAAAGCTGACAAGACTAATTTATTTACCGCTGATATAGGGGTGTATTATCCTTTGAAAGGAAAGTCTAATTCAGAAATTGCGGCAGAATCAAGATCTCAACACCGATGTCAAGGAATGGGTTATTCTGGTAGTAGAGGCGAATACATAGAATACATGGAATGGCTTGATGGTAGCAAACCAACAAAGAAAGACGACGTATTCTCAGGTATAGAAACTACGTGGAATAGAGTTGATAAAAGTGGTAAATTAAAAAAGCTAACTGCAGATCTAGCATCTAATTATAATCCATTAGCGCCCCACGAATCAACAGCACAACTACTTATCATTCTTTCCGAGATTAGAAACTTGCCTGAATCTATATGGAAAGAGCGTAAATTAAAGGAAGTCGAAGACTTATTAATGGCTTGTAATGGAATCTATTTGGATGCTTACACAACAGATATGTCTTTAGCTCCCGGAGAAAAAACAACTGTTGAAATAGAGGCGATCAATAGAAGTCCTCAAGAATGGTTTTTAGAAAAAATTACATCCGAGCCGAATGGTGTAAATAAAATAGTTCAAGAAAAATTAAATAACAATATTGGATTGAATTTTGAAGAAGAATATACCATTCCAAAGGATAGCGATTATAGCTCAGCTTATTGGTTACGAAAAAAAGGAACCTTAGGAATGTATTCTGTAGAAGATCAAGAACTTATTGGCCTGCCGATAAGTTCTTGATCTTCTACAGAATACATTCCTAAGG
>CAYOIL010000187.1:0-8088 GCA_964403985.1 uncultured Saprospiraceae bacterium | reverse complement strand
CCTGAGTTTAGCCTGAGCATCAGTCGAAGGGCATCAGTCGAAGGGCGATAGTCGAAGGAGACACATCTTAACCTTTACATCTTCTTTACCACTTGACTAAACACTTTACCTTCCTCATTGAAAACATTCAAGACCAATAAGCCTGTATAATTTTCTTCTACCTCAATTGAAATCATACTTCCATTTTGTACCCAAGATGAATTTATCTCTTGACCTAGCATATTGTATATTGAAATAGTTGCAATTTTTCCTTCTTCTACCTTTACAAACAACTCATCTTGGAAAGGATTAGGGAATACAGTTATTTCAGATTCTATTACTTGAGTCGTTGAATTTATGACAGCACAATCCAATTGATTTTCGATAAAAGACTTTTTTGCAACAGCAAAAGAATTCAAACCATAAACTGTTCCTCCTCCAGGGCCTCCACCCGTCGTTATGTTGTTATATAAATTGTCCGTAAAATTTTGATTGGAATATTGTTTATTATTATCTGCAAAAACGGACTCTTCAATTAGCAATCTTATCCCATCTATTCGAGCCTCCATCGCTAAAGGTTCCAGATAATCAGCTGCTAATTTACAAATCTGTTCTTCGTATTGAGGATAATAAACTTCACTTGTTATCATACGTTCGAGAAGTGGTCTGTTATCGGCAAAATAGTTAATGTCTAACATTGTTAAATCTTGTTGACCTCCAGGACCACCCATACCTCTATATGTTCCAAAAGATTCATTCCCATCCCATTTTATCCATTCCCATTTTTCAGAAGTGAGATTATGATACACGTAATAATTTCGAGCAGAATTAGTGTAACTATCCAAGTTACTGAATACATTATCCATGGCAGCTGACTTGATATATTCATCAACCTCTAAATGATTTACCAATTCTTCATCAAATTCCGTATCACTAGAATTAGTAATAAAGTTGGTAAAATCTATTAGGTCCGACCAATCATTTTCATCTTCATTGGATTTTAATTCATAGAGATCTTCGTATTCTGATTGATCTTCTCCATAATAAAGTAAATCTGCTTCATCACCTCCTCCACCTGGTCCTCCACCGAAGTTCGAACCTGCTTTAAAAAGATTTCCATCATCGTCTAATATTCGCCAATCCAAAAACTGATCATCAATTTGCTCAATCACCGTATAAAAGCCCCATAAGGTGCCATTCATATAGACATTAGCAAAGTTAGCACGAGGTGCTGGAACCCCAAATTCTCTCGACACATCGAAGAATATCTTTTCTCTAATTAAGGATGGGTCTTTATACCCATTGCTAAAGTTCAATTTCTTTAATCCATCATATTTTTGGCCAGAAACATACTTATTAAAATCAATTTTGAATGACTTTTTTGTTCCGGGATGAGAATAACTAGAATTCCCTTTTAATCTTACACCAACATCAGTAAATGTTGTAGTTCCAGTAGAATCGGTCAATGTCAAATTTGCTTTCATGTAAGTTGACGTTGCATAATTTGCAACTAAACTATCGTAAAAACCGGGCTGTAGAAATTCAAGCTCGATTGTAATTACTTGATCTTCAGCAAAAATATTATCCCCTTCGATTTGGGCTGAAAGATTTAATCCTTTGAATAAAGTAATACAAAGAAATAGTAATAAACGCATTGTGAAATTTTAGTTTGAATAACAAAAGTAAACTTTTGAACGAATGAAAGGCAATAAAATAGGGACTTTTCAAAAATGCCTTTTGAGTTTAAACCCAAAAAATTAAAATTAACAGATTATTTATCGAGAATAATTTACCTTTAACACATGCTATTAAATTGGTTAAAAAGACCTTATCCTTTTGTTGAAAATTTTCTTTCGAAGTTAACCCTTACCTTAGGCTTAAGCCTTATAGCTTTTTTATTCTTATACTTTTTCCGTCCGTTTAATTTAGACATTGTCGAGTCTGATTGGTATATGTTTGGTTTTGGCTTATGTTCATTAATTAGTTTAGGCATCCATTTTCTAATATTACCTATTTTTCTTCCAAGATTGTTTAATACTGAAAGTTGGACTGTGGGGAAACAAATAGTATTTGTTTTATCTATGACTTTCTGGATAGGAGTAATAAACTTCTATTATAATTCAATTGTAGGAGCTGAAATATCTCCACAATATAGTCTTACAACAATGGTTTTCATGGCTTTGGCTGTTGGAATTCTTCCAATTATTACCATGACATATTTCATAGAAATCTATGAAAACAATAAAAACAAATCACTTGCAAAAGGAATTAAACTACCCGAAGTGATAAAAGTCCAGGATTTTATACATATCGTATCAAAAAGCAATCAACAAGAGCATCTAAATATTCTTTCAAGTGCCTTAATATATGTAGAATCTAATAAGAATTATTGCTCAATTTATTATTTATTTCAAGGTAATGTTAAACAATATATGATGAGAATAACATTAAAAGACTTGATAGAACAGATAAAAGAAAGGCCAAAATTCATACGTTGTCACCGATCATTTGTGATCAACAAGGAGCATATTGAAAAGGTGGAGGGCAATGCAAGATCTTTGCTCATAAAGTTAAAATACATAGAAAATCAAATTCCAGTTTCTCGAAAATTTGATAAAAGTTTACTAGAATTTTAGACGAGTCGAAAAAAGAATATTCCCATTCGTCCCAGAGAAATGCCTTTCCAGCCCATAGGCTTCCCATTCGTCCCTTGCCCCGCCCATTCGGCACTTTCATTCTTTTGCAACTATAAAAGTTCGGTATACTTGCAGAGAAATTATTTTAGTAAATTTTATAAAAAAACAAATATGAGTTACTTAAAACAAGCACAAGATTTCCAAAACATGATGAATGAAGAAGGTTCAATGGCAGCATTTGAAAAATACTATGCGGAGAATTGCACAGTAACAGAAATGCCAACAGGTGTAACTAGAAATGGAAAAGATGCTCAAAGACAAGCGATACAAGAATGGTTTTCTACTGTGGAAGAAATGCATGGAGGTGGAGTTAATTCAATCACATCAGATGAGCAAAATGGTATAACAACAATAGAATCATGGTTTGAGATGACAGTTAAAGGAGGCCACAAAGTAAGAATGGAGGAAGTAGGAATTCAAAAATGGGAAGGCAATCAGATTGTTTCAGAAAAATTCTATTACAACGCGCCAGGTCAATAATGACTTGAATAAATCATACATTTCAAAACGAAAAAACAACAAATATGTTAACTCCAGAAATAAATATACTAGCAATTATCGTCGCATCAATAATACCGAATGCTTTGGGTGCATTATACTATGGAGTTTTACTTGAAAAGCCATAGTTAAAATCTTTGGGAATGACGGCTGAAGATATGAAAGGAAGAAATGAATTAGTGATCTATGGATTAGCCTTTGTAATGGCTTTCATAGTTGCCTTCTTTTTGAATTTTGTAATCGGGATGGTACACAAAGATGTCAACGATGCTGGCGAATTGATTTTAGCAAGTCATCATACTTTTGGGCATGGATTTTTACATGGAGGACTATTAGCATTTGCCTTTGTAGCTCCAGTAATTGTTAGTCTAGGCTTATTTCAAAAAAACACAGGTAAAAACATACTTATCAATGTAGTGTTTTGGGTCTTATGTTTTGGCTTGATGGGCGGAGTATTAGATGTTTGGCAGTAAGTTAGATAAGTAAATAATTAAGACAAGAATAACCGTATGAAGTAAGCTTTGTACGGTTATTTTTTTTGGGGGCTTTCGCCCAAAATGGGATGAAAGTAGATCACTATAAAAAGATAGATTAAATAGAAAGAGGTTAAGAGATCTAAGATATAGCATACGTGGAAATAAGAAACTAAAATCACAAAAGGCATTGCTTTTATATTTGGCGGAAACGGACTCCTTTTTATATATTTCCGCCAATTAAATAATTATATTTGGCGGAAATAGTTGATAATCGTATATTTACCGCCAAATATAGATATGAAGTTAATAGGGAGAAAGAAAGAACAGAAAATCATCAAGGACTGTGTCCACGATACAAAGTCCCACTTTATCGCTATTTATGGCAGACGAAGAGTAGGAAAAACATACCTCATCCGCCAATATTTCCAAAACAACTTCGACTTCTATGTTACCGGTCTTGCCAATGGGAATAAAACAGCACAGCTTACAAACTTTTGCTTAGCTATCAAACAAGTAGCACCTGAAGTAATAATCGATGATATCAAAGAATGGATGGAAGCATTTCAGCTTTTGATTACTGTTCTTGAGCAATCTACTTCAACAAAAAAAATAGTTTTCATCGATGAATTACCTTGGATGGATACCCCAAGAGCTAATTTCTTAACTGGTCTTGAATACTTTTGGAATAGCTGGGCAAGTGCTCGTGATGATATCACTTTAATTGCATGTGGGTCTGCTGCTGCTTGGATGTTAAACAATTTAATCAACAATAAAGCAGGGCTTTTTAATAGAGTTACAAGAAGAATTAATCTTGCCCCCTTTTCTTTATCTGAAGTTGAGGAATTTTTGACTACAAAAAACTATCACATTGATAGATATCAAATTCTTCAATTGTATATGGCACTTGGTGGTATACCTTTCTATCTCGATCTTATTGATAAAGAATATAGTGTAGCACAAAATATCCAAAAGCTATTCTTTGAAAATAGAGCTATGCTAAGTAATGAATATGATATCCTTTTCAAATCTCTATTTGATAACTCTGAAACCCATAAAAAAATAATTACTGCTTTAACAGAAAGAAAAACTGGATTAACAAGAAATGAAATTCTAAAAAAGACTATGTTAAACGATGGAGGAAGTCTGACACGTGTTCTAGCCGAATTAATTGCCAGTGATTTTATTAGGAAATATAGGAAATTTGGAAATAAGAACAACAATATCGTATATCAACTTACTGACCCATTCACCTTATTCCACCATCGTTTTTTGACGTCCTATTCAGGCGAAAGTAACTTTTGGATGAATCGATTGAATACACCCGTGATTTTCAATTGGCAAGGAAATGCCTTCGAGTTAATTTGCTTACTTCACACAGAAAAAATCAAAGAAACTTTAGGTATATCAGGTGTACAAACAAGTGTGTCTACTTGGTGGAATAAAGAGGCACAGATCGATTTAGTCATAGATCGGAAAGATCAAGTAATCAACCTTGTTGAAATAAAATTCGCCTTAGATGCATATGAAATTAATAAGACCTATGATGAAAAACTCCGCAGAAAACTAAGTGTGTTTAAAAACTCAACAAATACAAAAAAGGCTCTTTGGACAACTATGCTAACAACCTATGGCTTAAAAGCTAACATGTATGCGGGGAATGTCCATAAATCACTAACAATGAATGATTTATTCTGAAACACTGTTCTAAATTTTTATAAAATCAATTAACATTTTATTTTGGGCTTAAGCCCAAAGGAAATATTGCAAAGCTTGCCTCATCCTCCTGTCTTCTTCGACTAAAGCCCTTCGACTGATGATCAGACTAAACTCAAGAAATCGCTTTTCCTAAAGAAGAAGGATGATACATTTAAAAATAATAAAACTGATTCTACGTCTGATGTAAAGCCCCTCTCTTTCAAGAAAGAGATATGGGGTGAGTCAAAAATTCACTAGATCTACCCTTAAAATATGATGCTGATAACATTCCATCATGCCATTCAATTTATATCGATTTGTATCAATATTCGACTTATTTGATTTTTACTTGTTTTGCCTCATCCTCTTGTCCTTCTCCTAAAGGAGAAGGATGATAAATTTAAGAATAATAAAACTGATTCAACGTCTGATGTAAAGCCCCTCTCTTACAGGACATGGATATGGGGTGAGTCACAAGAAAGGGATATGGGATGAGTCAAAAAAACACTAGATCTACCTTAAAAAAATGATCCTCAACCTTTTCTGCAAAAGAAAACTTCTCTTAATTAATGATAAAATTGAAAAACACCCATATAGAAACCAGAAATACACATAGCCCGATTATCACACTACTTATTATATCAAATATTGGATAACTATCATTTCTTAAACCTGTACCTTTTGTAGATACATCTCTATATTCTAATCGAACTTTATTAAGTAATGTGGATTTGGACGTTCGAATTTTTTTTTGATAAATCTAAATTGTATTTTGAGTTCCTGAACATGGCTGGTCTTTTTATCGTAACACAAAATCAATAGAGGAACATTCCATAATACCATTGAATTTCTATCAATGTGTATCAATATTCGACTTATTTGAATTTTTACTCATTTAGTGCCTCATCCTCCTGTCCTTCTCCTAAAGGAGAAGGATGATACATTTAATAAAAAACTGATTCTACGTCTGATGCAGGGCCCCTCTCTTTCAAGAGAGGGGTATGGAGTGAGTCAAAAAATCACTATAATTTACCCTCCTCCACCAACTCCACAATCACTTCATTCTTCCTATTCACCATTTCATATGGTGCATTATAACCTAGAAAATAAAATGAATTCGTATATTCAACTCCTTGCTCCTCTAACTTTTTCAACAATTCTTTTTTATATTTTTCTATTTTTTCATCATTCGCCCAACCTCCAAATGTTATAGCAGCAACTGTTTTAGGAGGTTCTTCTTTGAAAGAAATAGAAGACATATTCGGTGTAGGCAAATCTTCTTTATTGTATGATTTTGGGACCATAAACATCATTGTCATGGAATCTTCCATAGACATTACTACTGGAGACGTCATAGCAATCTTTTCACTTGTTTCATTGTCTCCAAAAATATAACCTCCCAATATCGAAAAACCTCTACTCGAAGCATCATTATATGCACCACTAGGCACTTTTACAGATGTGAACAAACTGGATTCATAGCTCCTGATTTCGAAGCCCTTATACTTTTTTATCACTGTAAACGGATATTGTTCGATTCCTTTTTGTGTGCTCATTGCGAATAATTGTACGGAAATAAAAACTATCGCTACTATTCCCAATAATATTAATATAACTTTCATATTAATAAAACCAGAATTATTGCATATTGTTCTCGAAATCAATTCAATATGTACAACAATATCAATAAAATTAAAAGAATTATTCCGAATACAATTTTAAGCGGAAGTTGTGCTATCCCAAAGGTGACATTCATTACTTTCTCCAAACCTCCCGAAACTGACGACAATGCTTTACTATAAATTTCGAAAATCTTCGGTTCTTCTTCCGTTTTAGATAACTCCGCTTTTATTTGATCTTCTTCGAAATTTACTCGGTCGGAAATTATGGAAAGTACACGCTTGATAAGTGTATTTACAATCCCTCCTACAAATGGCACTTTTTCCGATATAACTCTCGACAACATAGGTATCGTCACTACATGAATCACTCCTTTAAATAGTAATCCCAATACATTTTTCCTATTTTCTGGGTTCATTTGGTCTGCTGTCGCTTTTAAATCTTCTACTGCGGAATCCATGATTTCTAATGAATATTCTAAAATACCCCATATATCATTTTTCATCTTCCACATTAAAAATAAAAGACCGAATAACACCCCTCCTACAAAAAACAATGCGAAGCCCAAAAGACCATAAACTATATATTCAAAGCCTCCTAAATCAAAAACAAAGAAGCCAACGAAGAATATTAACAAGGATATTCCAATAGGTCGCAGAACCCAATTAAAAACATATTGAGGAAAGACCAAAAGTTCGACAAAATTCTCTACGATTTCTTCGTTTCGATATTTTTGGATATCGATTCCTAATTCTTCTTTTATCGTCAATTCTAATGTATCAATATCTTTTTGGGAACGGATTCGCATAATCTATTTTTGGATTTAAAGATATTACAAAATCATCTTTTCAACATTTTATTTAAAAATCTTATTTGTGATTATCTTGCTTTTACATTTTATCGAATTGCAAGTAACTCGAAGTCAAACTAATATGATTTTGGGTCGGGGCCCAAAAAGAAAAGACAGGATCATCTTTTTTATTTTACAAACCTCTCGTATAGATTTTCTAATTGCTTTTCCGGATCATCACAAAAACCTGGGTGAACTGCTGAACTTTGGATAATTGTACTGCGCGAAGCAGTGAGCCATCGGAATCGAACATGGATTTCAAGTTCCCCTATTT
>CAYOIL010000186.1:0-8108 GCA_964403985.1 uncultured Saprospiraceae bacterium | reverse complement strand
ACATAACACATGATGACGATGGCATACCCTTCGGGATACGCCACGTATCATAATTACGTTATTTTTCAGATCAGTACCAACGAACCAAAGAAATCTTACGTCTTCTTAATAAAGCATTTTACTATGAAAATTTTATTAATTTTTATTAACTCAATTTCATCTCTTTTCTATTGTTCTAAAACAAATGATTTAGCTCTCTTAAAACTAAACTATATGAAATGCTTAGGTATTGTTTTGCTTCTTTTATCAACCTCAAACTTATTCTCTCAAGTTAATAAAGAAAGCAATAAATCATTTTACACTGAATTTAACTTAGTTAGATATTCCAACATTTCCTATCTACTAAAAGACAATAAAGTTGGTAATAGTCTAAATTTCTTGAATGGCATTAAAGTAGGAATGAAGAAGAAAAACACAGAATTTTATTTAAGCTATATAAAATTCAATAATGAAACATTTCAATCCAACGGATTCAGCGGTGGATCTATAATGCAAAAAGCTATCAAATTGGATTAGGAATTAATAATATTCTTCTTAGAAAAAACAAATTTTCATTTCTTTTAGGAAATGAAATTCTTTTTAGAAGGAGTACCTATATTGGTTATGAATGGACCGATTTTGGGTCTATAACTAGACACAACGGAATCAAAACCTATGACCCTGGAATAGGCACTAGCCTGCAGATTAATTACATGATAAATCCTCATATTGAGATCGCAGCTAATACAAGATTCTGTTTAAACTATAGAATAACGCCCTCATTTGGTTCCTACGAAGCTGACTCATGGATCTTGTATCAATTTGAACCTTTAAATAGTTTAACCATTAGACTTAATATATAATATTCAGAAAGATGAAAAACTTGTAATAGATATAAGGTGGTTTTTCTTTTTTCCTTTAGATTTAAGTATAGGTTAAATTTAAAACCTTACATACAAACTTGGGGAAATAACCCATGGTATTATAATTTAAATCCAACAAATAGCTCAATTGAAAATGGATATTATATTTTTGAAGACAACTTCAAACAGGAGCCAAAAATTAGTGATAAAATTATTTATAAAGGCCAATCATATTTATTAACAAGTTCTGCAAATTCTTCTTTAGCATTTTATACTGCCTATAGATTCAAATTGCAGAAATTAGGTGTTTTAATAGGTCAAGAAACTGGAGGTAATCTTAATGACATTAACGGAGGACAAATTCTCTTTTTAAAACTTCCATACTCTAAAATAGAAATTGACTTTCCTATAATGGGTGGTTTTAGCAATAATATTCAACCAAATAAAGGAGTTAGTCCTGATATTGAAGTAAAATACAAAAGAATAGATATTATAGAAAATAAAGACTTAGAATTTGAAGAAGTATTAAAAATTATAAGTAATTAAAATATACTACATTATTTTTTAAAAATTGAACAACATTATTCTTATTACAAATCTTCATCTACATTTTATATAAGTAAAGTACAAACGTTCTTTATATTAAAAAGGTAATTCTTGAACAGCATCATATATGTAAATATTTAATAGTTTTATATCCATTACATGAAAAAGATCTTCATACTTTGTATATTCATTTTTATAACACTAGACTGTTTCGGACAAGCTTGTGGTGTTTATAGACTTAATTATAAAGGAAATATTAATTCCGATCTAGATATTGTTAAAATAAAGCTTCCAAATATCCTATATCTTCATGGATTAGATATTAAAAACTCTTTTGTCGAAACCGAAATTCCTAGTGGTGAAATAAATAGCATACTAAATTCTCCTCTTATTTCTGAATTATTTGACAACGCTGAAACATTATTTGATTTTTACAAATCAAAACGTGAAGCTTTACCAGTCTTAATTACAGTTATTGATAACAAAGAAAGAAAAGAAATTTTATTTGAGATACATTGGGATTCTATTCAGCTTACGAAACTAAATGATGATAATTTTGGTAATTTATTCGAATTAAATTTTAAAGAAATTAATTTAAATGGTCGAAGTTCAAATGAATCTTATCCTTGGAATGATTCTATAACTGAAATTGCAATAGATGCTATAAATTTATCTATTCAAAATAATATGAATAATGTTATTGATAAGAACTTTCCAAATTCACCTGGAACTAATAAGGTTCCTTTTGAACTTGAAAAGACCACTTTATTTAAGATAATTGGTTATTCAATTTCAGAAACAAATCCCAACATTTATAAAATTGTATTTCAAGAAATAGATTTTCAAGGATTTGGAAATGGAATTGTAGTTGAAATTTATATTGAAACAAAGAAAGCAGTTCAAGTATTTATGAAGGCTGATGGATAAACTATTTTATTTTAAAGGTAATTTATTTTAACCCCCTTATTTCTTAACAGCCTCTAATAATAATTCCTCTATATGCTTATCAACTTTTCTGTAGGACGTTGTGTAATTATTCACCATTATACTAAATGACAATTCCTTTCCACTATTCGTCTTTAAAATACCAGTATATGCTCTTACATTTCCCATCGATCCCGACTTACCATAAATTTTACCTTTTAAGCTTTTCGAAGTAAATTTATTTTTTAATGTTCCGTCATATCCATTTCTCGCTAATACATTCTTTATATTTTTATTTCGTAAATATTGGACACGTAAAAACTTCGCTTGAGTTTCTGCACTAATATAATTTCTTTGGGATAAACCGCTTCCATCAGAAATCTGAACATGATGATCATCGGAAATACAATTATTTCTTTCGAGATAGTCCTCGATTTTTAAAATACCTTTTGATCGATCACCATCTCCCAAAGTCAATAAAAATGCTTCACAATATAGATTAATACTTTTTTGGATTGCAGATTTTACTTGCCGCCCCAAAGGAATTCCCTTGTGTGAATAAATCGTTTTGCCCGTTCTTTTTTTCTCAAATTCTACTTCTACTTTTTGAGATTTAATTCCATTCTTATCTAAAAGGTTTTGTAGACTTACGCCTAAAAATTTTGGAGCATTTGGCATAGATCCACGAATAGAGAATGTTCCTTTGCCTTTTGGAATACTACCGCGTATGTAGGCATGATTCTGATAAGGTGCACAAAAAATATATGCTTGATCACCAGAATCTGCAGGTCCAATTTCAAGTTCATTACTAAAATAAATTTCTGGTATTTCTGGCTGTATTGTTAAACTATTAATTGTATTTCCTTTTCGCCCAAAACCTAATTTATAACTATTTTCATTTACATTTATCCCCCAAGCTCCTGCTGCGTAATAATTACCTAAGTCATTATAAGGCCACGAATGTGGTACACAGTCCGTTCCAAATACCGAAGCATCAACCACAATGTTTCCATCGATGCAAGTGATCCCTTTTTTTTGGGCGTAAGCCACACATTTTTTAAGAAAAGCATTCGTACTATTTTCTTCTCCATAGCGACTACTGCCCAGGGAAGGATCACCACTTCCTTGTATAATTAAATCACCTTTTAAAGTCCCATCATTTTCTATAGTACCTGTATATAAAACATTTGTTTCGTATTGAAACTCTTCCCCTTTTTCTTCTAATATAATTAAGCTGGTTAATAATTTAATTGTAGAGGCAGGATTAAGAATCTTATACTGATTGTAGGCTAAAATGTTCTCTCCAGTTTCTATATCAATAAATACTGCAGAGCTATGAGCTTGAGAAATAACGGGATCTTTGTCCCATTTTTGGGCGTAAAGCCCCAAACAAATACATACAAAAACTAATGTGCTATAATACTTCATAATCATATGAAATATGAAATAATGCATCTCCTTGATTAACTACGCTCGCATTATTATGTCCTATTAAATAACCATCTCTAGAAGCCAGAACAGATATAGAGCTAAGGCCTTGAGGATCATTTATAACACCTATAATTTCACCTTTCAAAACCCTATTCCCGCTTTGTTTCGTCCACATAAATAACCCAGATTTAGACGCCCGAATCCAAACAGTTTTCACAAAATGAATCTGTTTTTCTTTTGTACCTCCTGTATAATTTAGCATACCAAGATGAGTTAATACCCGCTGTATACCCTCTATTCCTAGTTGGATCGAATAGCCATCAAACCTTAGCGATTCTCCTCCTTCAAAAACCAAAACAGGAATTCCCTTTTCTTTGGCTACCTTTCGTAAAGACTTTGAAATAAGTGGTTTTTTAATAATAAATGGAGCACCAAATATCTTAGCTAGTTCTAGCGCTTTTGTATCCGAAGAAGTATATCTTATCTGCGGAAAGTTGAATCGACTCGCACCTCCAGTATGAAGGTCAATTATATAATCTACTTCCGGAAGTATTTTAAGAGTTATAACTCGTGCAACTTGACTCGCTAATGAACCGTTCAAACTCCCTGGAAACGAACGATTAACGTCTTTCCCATCAGGCACAGCCCGCGAAAAGTTGATAAATCCATATATATTTACAATAGGAATTGCGATTACAGTTCCACATTTTAAATCAGCGAATTTATCTTCGAAGATCAATTTTCGAATGGTCTCTACTCCATTGATTTCATCTCCATGAACACCTCCTAAAAGTAGGACAGTTGGGCCTGGATATTCACTTCTAAAAACATGTGCTTTGATATAGATTTTAGTGCCAGAAGGAAGTCTTCCAACTGCTAATCGTACCATGGTATTTTCTCCTGGCTGTATCTTGGATTTGTTTATGGTAATGTCATCAATTGCCTTTACCTTCTTTTCTTTCAACCTCTTTGGACTCATTTATTTGTATTTCCGTTTCTTTCGCAAAATTGTATAATTTTTCCCGCAATATCTATTCTTGTTGTTGTTTCAATTCCTTCCAATCCTGGTGACGCGTTTACCTCTAGAATCAATGGCCCGTTTTTCGACCTCAACATATCAACACCACAGACTTTCAAGCCCATAATTCGTGCTGCTTTTTTTGCCGTTACAGCTTCTTCTTCGGTTAATCCAACAACAAACGACGTTCCGCCTCTATGTAAATTACTTCTGAATTCTCCCGCTTCAGCTTGTCGTTGCATGACTCCTGTGATTGTATCGTCAACGATAAGCACTCGAATGTCTCCTCCTTTTGCCTCTTCTATATATTCTTGGATCAATACGCGTTGTTTCAATTTATGAAAGGTTTCCAACATCGCTTCAGCCGTTTTTCTTTTATCCGCAAGTAAAACACCAATTCCATGTGTCCCTTTTTCTAACTTAATTATCGCGGGTAAATCACCGAGATAATCAAGGCTGTCACCCACAGCATAAGCATTATTGGATATTACAGTTTTGGGAATACCCACACCATTTGCGGCCAAGAGTTGAAGGGAACTGATTTTATTTCGAGCTCTTAATAAAGATTCATGATCCAAAGTCGAAAATACACCCATCATTTCGAATTGTCTTACTACTGCTGCTCCATAGCTAGTAGCCGTATTTCCTATCCTCGGTATTACAGCATCATAACCTTCGATTTTCTCGCCTTCGTACATGACCTCGAGTTTACCCTTTCTCATAATCAAGTCACAAAACATGTGATCTATCACTCGCATATAATGTCCCTTTCTTCTTCCGGCATTGACTATGCTCTGAGTGCTGTATAAAGCAGGGTTGCGAGAAAGCACAAGAATATTCATATCATTTTATTTTAGAAGGTGAAAATAGTGAATTTCTTTATAACCTACCAATCCTATTTTGGTGAATCGCATATTATCACTAACTTAAGCTCAAAATCGATCAAGTGAGTTTATCAACTACTGTAAATAATAATAAGATAATTAATGGTTGGGCATTTTATGATTGGGCTAATTCGGCATACTTTTTAGTCATTTCAACTGCTATTTTTCCTAACTATTTTATAAGTAATACGGAAGCTTATATTAAATTTTTTGGCTTCGAAATTGCTAATTCTGCCTTTTATTCCTTTTTGATTTCTATTGCCTATATTATCATTGCGATCTCCACACCTATTTTAAGTGGGGTTGCTGATTATAGTGGGAACAGAAAGAATTTTCTGAAGATATTTACAACTTTTGGGTCTATAGGATGTATCGCTTTATTTTGGTTTGTTGATTCGGCAACTATGTGGGTGGGGATTATTGCTTTTGTAGTTGCTACGGTAGGATGTGCAGGAAGCCTTGTATTTTATGATTCTTTTTTACCTGATATTGCTTCTGAAGATCAATATGATAAGGTGAGTGCCAAAGGCTATTCATTTGGTTATATAGGTTCGGTTTTACTTTTAGTATTTATATTATTTATGGCTTTTAAGCCGGAAATATTTGGGATTTCTGATGCTTTATTACCTTTTAGAATCGGATTTATTTTAGTGGGATTGTGGTGGATAAGTTTTGCGCAGATCACCTTTCGAAGATTACCGAAGTATAGAACCAAAAAAGAAAGTGATGGCGATATGTTTGCGAATGGATTTAAAGAAATTCGGAAAGCATATAAAAATTTGAAGCATAAGAAACATACAAAGAGGTATTTATATGCATTCTTTTTTTATTTTTCTGGAGTGCAGACTGTTATTTATTTGGCGAGTGCGTTTGCATCAAAAGTATTAAATTTTGAAGCGACGGAATTGATAGGAATTATTCTTATTTTACAATTAATAGCAATTCCTGGGGCCTATTTATTTTCACATTTAGCTAAGCTTAGGTCCAGTAAATTTTCAATGCTTCTCATGATTGCTATGTGGGCTGTAATTTGCGTTGTTGCCTCTATGGTTGCAAGTAAACCAGTCTTCTATATAATAGCAGGATTTGTTGGTTTGGTGCTAGGAGGAATACAATCTATGTCGAGATCTACCTATTCGAAAATGTTAGATAAAAATGAAGAAGATCTTACCTGTTATTATAGTTTTTATGATGTATTATATAAGGCAAGTGTAGTTTTTGGTACAGCTTTATTTGCAGTTTTGGAAATTGTATTTGACGACATGAGAGCAAGTGTTTTTGGCTTGGCAGTATTATTTGTAATTGGCTTTTTGATATTATCAACTGTTACTATTAAGAGTGAGCCAAATGTTATTAAGGAATAAAAATGAAATATATTTTATCACTAGATCAAGGAACTAGTAGTTCAAGAGCAATTGTTTTTGATCAAGAAGGAAATATTAGGGCTTCCGCCCAAAAGGAATTTACTCAGATCTTTCCGCAGCCGGGTTGGGTAGAGCATAATCCAGCAGAAATATGGTCATCGCAATATGAAGTTATGATCGAAGCGGTCAAAAAGGCTGAGATTAAGTGGAGTGAAATTCAAGCGATAGGCATTACAAATCAACGAGAAACGACAGTTGTGTGGGATAGAGAAACTGGAGAGCCTATTTATAATGCCATTGTTTGGCAGGATAAAAGGACAAGTGATTACTGTAAAGAATTAAAGGAGAAGAAGTTAGAAAGCTATGTAAAGAATTCTACGGGCTTGGTAATTGATGCGTATTTTTCTGGAACGAAAGTGAGATGGATATTGGAGAATGTAGAAGGGGCAAGAGCTAAAGCTGAGAAAGGAGATTTGTGTTTTGGGACGGTAGATAGTTTTTTAATATGGAAATTGACAGAAGGGAAATCTCATAGAACGGATTATACGAATGCATCTAGAACTATGATTTTCAATATTGATAAATTGGAATGGGATGACAAGATGCTAGAAGAATTATCAATACCGCGATCTATGTTGCCGGAAGTTCAATCGTCACGTAGCAAGTTTGGGAATTTCAATATTGATGGAACATCTATCCCTATTTTGGGAGTAGCTGGAGATCAACAAGCTGCATTATTTGGTCAATGTTGTTTTTCAAAAGGGACGGCAAAAAACACTTATGGAACTGGATGTTTTATGTTGATGAATGTAGGCAAAGAAAAAGTGACTTCACATAATGGTTTATTAACCACATTAGCTGCGAATCCTGATGGCGGAATTGATTATGCTTTAGAAGGAAGTGTATTTATTGCTGGAGCTGCAATTCAATGGTTGCGAGATGGATTGCAATTGTTTTATAATGCAAGTGAAACAGAGAAAATGGCTGAAGATTCATCCAATGATGAAGTTGTGGTAGTGCCAGCTTTTGCCGGGTTAGGAGCGCCATATTGGGATATGTATGCAAGAGGTGCAATTTTTGGATTGACACGGGATACAGA
>CAYOIL010000185.1:0-8115 GCA_964403985.1 uncultured Saprospiraceae bacterium | reverse complement strand
GTAGTATATGGAGTGCTACTAACAAAGGTGTATATAAGGTTAATCTCAAAACAAAGAAAAGAACAGGACTTTATACTACAAGCAATAGTAAGCTATTGACAAATCAAATAAATTTTATTTTCGCTGACCCTCAGAACAATATATGGATAGGTACTGATCAAGGATTAGGGCAAATAAATTCCAAAAACAAATGGAAAATATTTGAGAAAAAACATAGCATGGAATCTATGACTTATAATAAAGAAGGTCTTTGGCTTGTCACTGATAAAGAAATGTGGGTTATTGATCCATATGGAAGATGGTACCCTGCAGCACTTAATAAAGGATTAAAAGAAGGTAAAGTTCGTGATATAACTACAGATAAAGATGGTAGATTGGTTTTAGCGAGTAATAATCTAGTTCGATACAATCCTTATATTGATGAAATTCATTCTTATACATCTACTTTAGGTTTTTTAGCACAACAAACGAATTGTTTATCTGGAGACTCTAATCAAGACATATGGATAGGAACTGAAGATAATGGCTTATATCTATTAAGTTTTGGTGATACTAAGACAACAGAATTATCAGCGTTAATTACGATAGACGAGAAGATCTCTTGTAACGGTAGTGCACGCGGTGCGATAAGTGTGAATACTTATGGTGGAGCACCACCCTATAAGTACAAATGGAGCAACGAAGATTTAAGCGGCAAGAAATTAAAAGGACTTAGTGAGGGGAAATATGAAGTTACTGTTACTGACAAAAACAATAATAAATTTACCAGCTCCATTGAACTAGACAATCCCTACCCGCTAAATTTGAAATACGATGAAATTACAAGAATTTCTGCCGTAGGTAAATCTGATGGTAAAGCTCGCATAAACATCTCTGGCGGAGTTCCTCCTTATACCTTTAAATGGGATGATGACAATACTAACCAAGAAAGATCAGACTTAAGAGCAGGTATTCATCGCATAACTATCACGGATGCTGATGATTGTTCTGTCAATTCTGAATTTGAAATTCCAGCTGAAAAATTTATACCCCAATTAAACTCTGAAGACCTCGCTGTCGGACAAATTCTTCGTGTAAACCAATTGTTTTTTGAAGCAGATTCTTCTAACCTTACAACTGACTTTAAACCAATATTAGATGAGATTTATTCTTTCTTAAAGAAAAACCCTACTGTAGTCATTGAAATAGGTGGACACACTAATAATAAACCTCCTAAAGACATGTGCTATAGACTGTCAAGTGCAAGAGCTAAAAATATAGCAAAGTATCTATATGAACTAGGTATAGAACCCACCAGAATCTCTTCTAAAGGTTATGGCAAGGATAAACCTATCGCCGATAACAAAACACTCGCAGGAAGGAAAAAAAATCAACGTGTTGAAATTAAAATCCTCTCAATTTAGCCTATGGATAAAGTATTAAAAGATGCTCTTAATACCAGCACTCTTCAATTTATGACACATAAATTGTTTATGCACTATTTTGATAAAAACACCAAACCTAATTCATCAGATCCTGCTTGGATGAATCAAGGTGTATTTTTCTGGAACCTAGAAGAAAAATTCGAAAGAAAATCGCTTCCCCCGGAATTTAAAAACTACTCGAAATATAGCTTCTTTATAAAATCTTTACCTGATTCAATAAAAATTTCGAAATCTCAAGCTATTCCTTGGTTTGGAATGGAGGGGAATGGTGATAAGTACTGTTTTACTAAAGAGGAAAACATGGTAGCAATTTCGAATATTTTTAGTTCTGGAATTATCAATTATTTCAAAACTATTAATGTCACAAATGAAACAATAAATATCTTACAAAAAAGAGAAATTTATATGTTTCATTTTAATCCGGAAGATCTAGATTACCAACAAGGTATATTTTATAGAAATAATAAGCCTATTTCGATAGCTGATGCTTATCATGAAAATTTATTTTCAATTATCCAGCTTGGACCAGATAAAGAATATGATTAATCGATGCTTAGCCGTGATTTCAATTGTTCAAAAGTTATCAATCCAAGATAATTTTCCCTTTCTTTAGCAAATTCTTTGTAGTCGTAAAACTCTATCGTTTTTTGCAATGCCTCCCCTACTTTCCTGTTCTTTGATATTATCCCTACACCCCAATCAGAATCAACACAACACGAATAAATTAATGCCTCTTGCCTCCACTTTACAAATGCTTTCCAAACACTACCATTCCATGCTCCTCCTGCTGGTGACAAATCAAATGCGTAATCAGATCTAGCATGCCATTCCGTTAAAGGATTACAATCATGTAATACAATAAACCCATCCTCTGATATAAACTCCATGGCATGACGTATATCATTGTCAACTTGCTTCGCTTCATGTAAACCATCAATAAAAATAACTTGAAACTTAATCTTTTTGGATAAAATTTCACCCAACTTTAATTTTTCGAAAAACACATCACTAGTCATCTTATAATCAACTGGATTCTCTTTATATTCTATACCAGGATCCACTGAATATTTATATTGCGAATTAATGTAATTGAAATTATCATCAGGATTTCTAACACCTATTTCCAAGTAATTTCCCTCTTCTTCGCATTGTTGCAAAAGATAATTTATAATTGTTGTCCTTGTAGGAAGCTTTGAAACTTCTTCTGAATTTAAACTTTTAGCTGCTTTAAAGTGACTATCCGCATTTATTTTTCTTGCTAGGCTAAACGAATTTAGAAAAGGGAATTTAATTTTTATGCGGTCTAATAGATTCATTTCGATTCGATTACTTTAGCAACCACAATCCTGGAGAAATATCTTTTAACTTTTGTATCTGACTTTCATCATCACATAGCACTCTAACCCCTACTCTAGTTAAGTTTCCATGATAGCTTGTAACAACATTTGAGCCTATAGAAGAAACTTTTTCATTTAGACTTATAATATTCTCCATATTTGAAAAACTACCTAAGATGTAAAGACAAAAGTTATCATTAGATGTGTTAGTTTGATTTATGAAATCTTTTTCTCCTGTTTCTACATTGTTGTTTTCCGTTATAGTATTCAAGCCTTTGTTTACATCTATTAAATCTTGTTCTTTATTTTGAGATTCTTCGTCATTATAGGGATTTACTTCCTTTACCACATCTACTATTTCTCTATCAGTTCTTTTAGATGAAGTATCTGGAAAATGTTTGATAGTAGGCGCTTTATTTAAATCAGTTTCTAAATACCCCGAATCTTTCAAATCAAACTTTACTGGAAATTTATAATCATGAAAATAATTATTGTAAATAAACAAGCTAAAAAAAGCACCTATAAATAGAAGTAAAACAGCAGCAACGTTTTTAAAATACAATGGTCTTGAAACAAAATATTTTGCAGCTTTTTGTTCTTTATTTTCGATTGATTTATTGAGCTCTCGATGAGAAGTAAGCGTATTACTTTCATTTTTAGAAAAAGTAAGAGATGAATTTAATATCATATGTTCAAGAAAGAAATATGAATTAAAATGCAGTATATTTTCGTGAATCGAAAATGCTCCTACATGCGGTAGTGAGAATTCTTTTTCTTTTTGGCATGTAGCCAAAATATTATCACTTAATCGAATAAAAAAACGATTTATGCTAATTTCCGATTTATCCCATAAATTAGAGAAATATTGTATCTGACTTAAATAGTTAGTATTACTATATCGAGCAAAGCGTAATTTTACTTCTGCATTTTCACTAAAACTACCTTGGGTTTTAGAAAGCAACAAACTGCCTAAGGCTGGAAATGTCAATTCATTTCCATCACCAAGATAAACTAAAAGATCATTGTGATAGGTTTGCAAAGGCTAGTATTTACTGTACAAAACTAAAGAATATAGTTGAACAAACCCTATAAAAACAGCAGTGAACAAGCAGCATATTAAATATTTTAAATTTATCTCCAATGTAAATATTTGGTAAACAAATTAGTAAGCATAAAACAATGTAACTTTATTTTTCAACCTTTGTTATACAGTCTAAAGACAAAAAGAAAAGATTAAAATGAAATGGACTCCATGGATAATCATATTTTATATGCTTGCAGCACTTTGTTGGTGGACTTTTCTATTGTACTCGAAGAATGAAATAATTTACAATCAACAGATTGCAATCATTGAGTTGCAATCTCCTTCAGACTCGATAACCGCTGAAGCTGTTAAAGACGAATACAACAGGCAAAAGAATATGATAGTTGGTGAGGGAGTTGTTTTTATGCTTGCCTTATTTTCTGGAATATTTTTCTTGTATGCTGCCTATCGTAGAACATTGGCATATAGTCAACGACAAAATAACTTTTTACTAAGTGTAACACATGAATTAAAATCCCCTTTGGCGTCAATTAAGTTAGCCTTCGAAACAATAAAAAAAAGGACTTTAAAGCCAGAACAAAATAAAATGATATCTGAAAATGGTATTGAAGAAGTTGATAGATTGCATAATCAAGTTGAAAATATACTAACTGCGACTTCTATTGATCAGCAGTATATTGTCCAACTTCAACATTCAAACTTATATGAGATATTGGAAGAGATAAAATTGAGAAGATCTTATAGACCTGATGAAAATAGAGTTACTTACAAGATCGTAGGAGAAGATACACGAAATTTTAAAGTTGATATCCACGGTTGTTTGTTGATATGTGATAACTTGATAGGAAATGCCCTAAAATATAGTAAAAAAGTCGCTTCATTGAATCTTCAAGTTATAAAGAACAAGTTGATCATTAATGTATTAGATGAAGGTCAAGGGATAGAGGAAAAAGAAAAAAAGAACATTTTCAAGCGCTTCTATAGAATCGGAAATGAAGAAACTAGAAGATCAAAAGGAACAGGTCTTGGATTATATATAGTGAATAGGATTGTAGAAAAAAATAATGGGAGTATAAAAGTTAAAAACAATACTCCTCAAGGCACCATTTTTAATGTAGAAATAGAAATTAAATGATAAGAATTCTTTTAGTAGAAGATGAAGATAGTATTGCGAAGTTAGTAAAGATGAATCTTGAGTTGGAAAATTATGAGGTAGTCTGGACAACAAATGGCAAGAAGGCAGTAGAATTATTTAACAAAGAGCGTTTTGACTTGATTTTGTTAGACATTATGCTGCCAGGTTTAAATGGGCTAGAAGTTTGTGAGCAAATCAGATTATATAATCCATCGATTCCTATATTGATGCTATCTGCGAAAGGAGAACCAATAGATAGAATAAAAGGCTTGAAAACGGGAGCGGATGATTATTTATCGAAACCCTTTATTCTTGAAGAGCTACTTTTACGAATCGAAAAACTCCTTCAAAGATCCAATGATGACATTAAAGGTGAACTAGAGTATTATGAGTTTGGTGATAACTCTGTTGATTTTAATATTTATGAGGCTCGGGGGCCCAAAGGATCTTTCAAATTGACAAAAAAGGAAGTCCTTTTACTACGTCTACTTATAGAACGCAAAAACAAAGCTGTAAGTAGAAAAGAAATTCTTCAAGCTGTGTGGGGCTATGATGTGATTCCAACGACAAGAACTATCGACAATTTCATTTTAATGTTGCGTAAAAATTTTGAAAAAGATCCTTCGAATCCTGTCTACTTTATATCAATCAGAGGTGTAGGTTATAAGTTTGTTGATAATTAATATTCCTTCAAAAGCATGTTACTGAACAATCAATTTTTTAGAAATAGTCTCTGAATCATTGTTAATCTTAATTATATATACCCCTTTTTCGAGATTATCAAAAATTACAGATGTCTCTTGTTGCAAAGACTTAGAATAGATGAGTTGCCCATTTATATTAAGCAATTCAACTGTTTTAACAGTTGGCATATCCCAAGAAACTTTAACGATATCGGTAGAAGGATTCGGACTCACTGTTAGCGAATATTTCAAGCTTTCTTGAACATTAACTGTTTGTGACCAAGCCTCTAAAGCATCCGCCGCATTCATTCTACCCCACCCGTAAAACTTATCAAATCCTTGGCTATCTTCATTTGCCAAACCTACTTCATCTTGTGCAGTTTCTCTTAAAGTATTCCGAATATCATCAACTATACCCTCATACGAACCTGTTATACAATACATTAATGAAGCTACTCCAGTTACCAAAGGTGTAGATTGAGAAGTTCCGCCCCAATAAGAATTAAAATTCGAATTGCTTGAATGTGACAATCCATAAATGTAATTCCCAGGTGCCACAATATCCATATGATCCCCAAAATTACTTCCACTTGATGTACTCCAAAAGAATGGCTCTACTCTATTGTCTTCTGCATCCGTTGCTCCTATTGCAAAGGTATTTGTAAATCCTGCTGGATAATATGGAGCTTCTACATTGAAATTCATCATACAAGCAACAACTGCCACGTCATTTTCATGTGCATAATTAACTGCGTCATCCATAAATGAAGAATACGAGCTTCCTCCGACTGACATATTAATAACATTAGCACCATTGTCAACAGCATAATAAATTGCTTCAGTCCACCAAGAATAAAACCCTGAATTTGAGCTATTTAAAATCTTTAAAGTCATAAAAGGTGAATCCCAGTTCACCCCTGCATATCCAAGACTGTTATCTCCCTCCCCGCTCACTATTCCACTAACATTAGTCCCATGTCCATGATCATCAACTGGATTATTGTTATTATAAGCAAAATTCCATCCTATATTATCATTAATAAATCCATTATTATCTGTATCAAGTCCATCATTAACTTCATCAATATTTACCCACACATTATCAGCCAACTCTGGATGATCAAATTTAATACCTGAATCTAAAACGGCAATAACAATATCATCACAGCCAGTAGAATATTCCCACGCAGCTTCCATATCGATATCAGCATCTACCGTGGCATCAGATAAAGAAAAGGATCCTGTATTTTCTAAGCCATACTGACGACTATTATACAAAGGGTCATTGGGTTCCATCATCATTTGTCCTCCACCATAACCGATATAATCAGGCTCAACACTATTTACTTCTTTGTAAGTTTGTAATCTTTCTATTATTGTTAACACGTTTTGAGGCAAATCAAAATCCATAAAATAAATTGAAGTAATTCTTTTGGACCTCATAGGTCTATAATTAAAATCCTCCCCCAATTCCAATGTTTGTGTAAAAAAGTGTGCAGCATCAACATTGTTATGGAGCTTCACAATAATTCTCGTTTGCGAAAACTCTTCATTTTTTTGGGCTTTAAGCCCAAAAAGTGATAAACAAAATACAACGATTAAAATACTTCTTAACATGATGATTTAGTTTTGGTGTAATTGATTAGTTACTAATATAACATTCTAAAAATTAATTTGTTAAATATATATTCCAATTTGCTTATAAATGACAAAATTGAATAATTGATTTTGGGCGAAAGCCCCTTATTTATTGATAAAGTACCAGTAAAAATTAAAATATAGGTATATTCGTTATATAATTGAATAAAATTGAAACTAAATATTAGAATCAAACGTCTTAGATGAGAAATTGATTCTGAGCCCAAAAAATGCAAAGAAATAAAACATGACGAATCGAGAATTTACAGATATTGTTGAAGGATTAAAAGATAAGATGTATCGCTTAGCCTTGCGTATCGTTGGTAATCCAGAGGAAGCTGAAGACGTTGTTCAAGAGGTGATTATTAAAGTATGGAAAAAGAAAGAACACTTCGCAACAATCGAAAATAAAGGAGGCTGGTGTATGACTTTGACACGAAATCAAGCAATTGACAAAACAAGATCAAAGCATAGAAGAACAAACGATATTAGCGAATATGTAAATATTTCTTCTTCTACACCTACACCAGAAGCTATTCTTGAAACAGATGACCTTTTGACGAAAGTCAAACAATTATATAACCAATTACCAGAAATACAAAAAACCGTTTTACACTTGAGAGATATTGAAGAATACAGTTATGATGAAATAGCTGAGATTACAGGCTTCACTAACAATCAAGTAAAAATCAACAATTATAGAGGAAGACAATCTGTAAAACACCAACTTGAAATTCTTAAAAATGCTTAAAATGACACACAAAGAGATTGATATCTTATTGGAAAAATTTGAATCTGGAGCTTGTTCTCCTGAAGAAGAGAAGCTAGTAGATCAACTATTGGATGCGCAAGC
>CAYOIL010000184.1:0-8116 GCA_964403985.1 uncultured Saprospiraceae bacterium | reverse complement strand
CCTGACGACGGAGGGAAAGACATTTTTGTTCACGCTAATGGTCTTAGAGATGATATTCGTGAAGGCGACAAAGTGAGCTACGAAGTAGAGGAAGGAAGAAAAGGTCTTAACGCAGTAAACGTAACAGTAATATAATATAGCTTAATATAAAATATACGTTGCGAGCCTCATTGAGAAATCAATGAGGCTTTTTTGTATAATAATGTTATATTTTTATAATCTGTTACTATAATTTAATGTTTTACTAAAAGGACTATGTTCATAATCAAATCATAATTTGATTAATCAGCACTAGATTAGTTTAATCAAAGAAGTTATGTTCATATATTCCTTTGTTAAATTGAAAATCAAACAGAAATTTATGAGACTATGTTTTTATTTATTTTTAATAGTTTTCTTTAATAGTTGTTTCAATAACCAAACTTCTATTGAAGATATAAATCAATGGACTAGAAATCCAAGTAATCCTATTTTTACAGATGTTTACGAAAGTGAATTGTATCAATCCGCAAGTGATGCTCACGTCTTTTTTGACAATGATGACTTATGGATGATATATTCTGGAGATGTAAACGATAAGTCGTCCATTAAATTAGCAAAAGGTAAAAGTTATACAGAATGGGAAAAGACATCAAATTTACTTTTTGAAATAGGCCCTTCAGGTAAAGATGTTCATAAAGAAACCTCATTTTATAGAAAATCTGATTTAGGGAAGCATCAAATTTAATACATTGATTATCCGGAAGAAGAAAGCTATGAGTCAGAAATCTATCTTGCTGAGTCCGACAATATAGAAGGCCCTTATATTCAGCAAGAAGAACCCATAATTAAAAAAGGGGAAATAGCGGGAAAGGAAGTATATTGTATGACTTCACCTAGTATTATGGAGCATGAAGGCGAATTATTAATTTCATTTTTGGGCTGGGATAATTCGCCAAGCAAAGTGAAAAGGGTTTGGGTGTTAGGAGCAGTATCTAACGATGATGGACATACTTGGTCAAATTTTGAAATTGTTGATTCTCCTATTGGAATGGAAGGACAAATAACAAAAGATCCAAATGGTAATTATGTTGCAGTTCGGACAGATGTATTCAAATCAAAAGAAGCTGTTTATTATTCTACCTCTGAACATCCCCATGGACCATGGTCTGAAAACGACGAAATAATTATAGTTCAAGATGATAGCGAATTAGAAATTGATGAAGTAATTGCACCTGCAATAGTTTTTGACCCTTTTACAGGTAAAGAATTGTTGTTTTACACTGGTGCTGATTACTCTTTAGGGTGGTGGATGATGCTAGCAGAAAAGTAATCTACAATCGAAGAAATATTTTAATTATCTTGAACAATAGTATCTAAATTATGTATTTAAGTTACTTTTGAATGTATAATTATAAATATGATAGATAGTAAAACAGAAGAACTAAAAGAGATTTTAAAACCTTATGTTCAAAATGACGAAGCATTCAAAGAATTAAACGATGAAACTCATTTTATCAATGATTTAGAGATCAATTCTGCAAACTTAGTTGATGTTGTTTTAGACGTAGAAGATAAATACGATATAGAGATCGATAATGATAGTATGGAGAAAATGCAAACTGTCAAAGATGCAATTGAGGTTATCAATTCCAAAATGAAAGCATAATTAATGATAACAGTAATTAGTGGAACAAATCGACCAAATTCTAAAACTAAAGTAGTTGCGAAATATTATCAACAACTGCTTCAAAATCAATCACAACAAGATGTCGAGTTTTTCTCTTTAGAAGATTTACCTTCTTCTATACTTCATAATCAAATGTATGAGGCTGAAAAACAAGATGAAAGCTTAAATAATATCCAGAATAAGTATATCATTCCGTCAGATAAATGGGTTTTCGTGCTTCCAGAGTATAATGGATCGTTTCCAGGTATTATGAAGTTATTTATTGATGCCATTTCAGTTGTTGACTATAAGAAGTCCTTTGCCAATAAGAAATTAGCTTTATTAGGAATTTCTTCAGGAAGATCTGGAAACTTAAGAGGCTTGGATCATATGACGAATTCTATGAATTACTTAGGAACTAAAGTTTTTTATAATAAACTCCCGATTTCCAAGATTAATGATCTTACCAATGATCATACAGTTACGGATGATCAAACAAAAGAAACATTAAGCAATCATGCTAAGGATTTTTTGGCTTATTAGCATACTTCTATTTTTATGGTCTTGTCAAAATAAAAATGATAAAACCAATGATGTCGAGGTATTTCACTATAACCAGCCCCAAAAAATAACATCACTTGACCCTGCTTTTGCAAAAAGTCAGAATAATATCTGGGCTGTTCATCACATATATAACACCTTAATTAGTCTTGACTCGGAATTTGAAATTCAAGCTGAATTAGCCAAAGATTGGTCTATTTCTGACGATGGATTAATGTATAGTTTTACATTACATGATTCGATTCTATTTCATGATAATCAATGCTTTACTAGTAAAAGTCAAAGAATACTTAAGGCTTCAGATGTAGTTGCAAGTTTCAATAGGATAATTGATAATAATGTAAATTCCCCGGGATCATGGATTTTTAAAGGGAAAGTGAGATTTAATAAGCCATTTGAAGCACAAAATGATTCGACTTTCATTTTACATTTAGAAAAACCTTTTTTACCAATGCTGAATATACTTTCTATGCAGTATTGTTCTGTAATTTCAGAAAAGGCAATTGATTTTTATAAAGAAGAATATCGAACGAATCCTGTAGGAACTGGTCCATTCAAATTTAAAAGATGGATTGAAAACCAAGGATTATTTCTTATTAGAAACGAAAATTATTATGATGGAACGATTCAACTAGATGGTGTAAGGACTAGTTTTATTGAGGATAGAAAGGTAGCGTTTATCGAGCTTTTAAATAATAAAGTGGAATTTGTTAATGGACTTGAATCATCTTTTATTAATGAATTATTAGATAGAAAAGGGGAATTACAAGAAAAGCATAAAGACAATATTCAGTTCTTTAAGAGCCCTTATTTGAATTTTGAATATTTAGGATTTAATATGGAAGGCTTAGAAGAAGTTCCATCATTAAAAGATGTGAGGGTTCGGCAGGCATTAAATTATGCAATTGATAGAGAGACAATGTTGATCAGTTTGAGAAATGACATAGGTACACCAGCTGATAGTGGGGTTATACCAAAGGGATTGCCTTCGTATGATCCTGAAAAGGTCAAAGGATATAAGTATAATTTGCAAAAGGCAAGGCAATTATTAGAAGAAGCTGGATATCCAAATGGACAAGGGATTAGAGAAATTTCAATACAAACAAACAAAGATTATCTTGATATTACTACATTCGTTGCTAAACAATGGGAAAAATTAGGAATTAAGACAAGTATTCAACTTTTAGAATCGGCTTCATTGCGAGAAGGGATGCGTAAGGGGACGATTGATTTATTTAGAGCTAGTTGGATAGCTGATTATCCGGATGGAGAGAATTTTCTATCTATGTTTTATTCAGGAAATCCAGCACCACCAAGATATACTAGGTTTTCTAATGAGGAATTTGATGAGTTGTATGAACAATCAATAGCTGAAACCGATTTAGAAGCTAGAAAAGAATTATATCATTCGATGAATAAGATTCTTGTAAACCAAGCACCAGTTATCTTTTTATTTTATGATCAATCAGCTTGGTTTGTATCCAAGGATATAGAAGGAATAGAAACTAATGCTCTCAACTTGCTAAATGTCAAACAGTTAAAAGAAAATTAAGTGGTAGAAGTACAAGTTATAGACAGAGGGCTTATTTCTTATAAAAAGGCATGGGATTTCCAGACCAATTTACATGAAGGCTTGAAAGAAACTAAAGTGGCAAATCGAGATTTAATCGAAGAAGAGAAGATTAAACAAGAACATTATTTCGTATTATGCGAACATTTGCCAGTATATACATTGGGTAAAAGCGGGAGTGAGGACCATCTTTTAATTGACCAAGAAAAAAGAGATTGTGAAAATATTGAATACTTTAAAATCAATAGAGGAGGGGATATTACATTTCATGGTCCTGGACAAATAGTCGGATATCCTATTCTTGATATGGATGAAATATTTACAGATATTCATAAATATGTAAGATTTTTAGAAGAAATAATTATAAGAACTTGCGCGGATTATGGAATTACTTGTCAAAGAATAGAGGGTTATACGGGAGTTTGGATAGATGATGATAAATCACAAAGAAAGATTTGTGCTATTGGTGTTCATTTAAGTAGATGGGTTACGATGCATGGATTCGCTTTTAACGTGAACACAGACCTTAATTACTTCAGTTATATAGTTCCATGCGGGATAGAGGAAGAAGGAAAAGAAGTGACAAGTTTAGCAAAAGAACTTGGACGAGAGTTGGATTATAATGAAGTGAAAGCCAAAGTCAAATACCACTTTTCTGATATATTCCAAGTAAAGTTAATTGAATGATAATATTCTCAAAAGATTGCTCATTCTCCTAAATATAAATTTACTTTTGCACCAAAATTAATACATGTCTATAGAGCTAAAAGCTAAAAAAGTAGTAGAGTCAAAAACGATTATGACCGAACTCATTATGCCCAATGATACTAATCCTTTGGGAAATCTAATGGGAGGGAATTTAATGAGATGGATGGATATAGCTGGAGGAATTTGTGCTGCTAAGCATTGTGGTAATCATGTAGTTACTGCTTCTGTTGATCATATTTCATTTACCCAACCTATTCATTTAGGCGATGTTATTACTATAGAAGCTACTGTTACTAGATCGTTTAATACCTCAGTAGAAATTTATATTGAGGTTTTTGCAAGTGATATTACAGGGGACAACCCAAGAAAAAGTAATCATGCGTTTATGACTTTTGTAGCCTTAGATCCAAAAACGAAAACTCCATGTCGTGTTCCTGCTGTAATTCCTTTGTCCAACGAAGAGCAGAAGCTTTATGATGCAGCAATTCGTAGAAAGGAAATCAGACTTATACTTGCAGGAAAATTAAAAGCTGAAGACGCAAATGAAGTAAGAGATTACTTCGATAAATTTCCTAGGAAATAAATAATTGTAGGTAAATACTGATGATTTTAATACCTAATTCATATCACGTTCTGATTCTCACAAAAAATCTAGGTTTTCAACAATTCTTTTAAACCCGAATTTATGTTTTAAGACTTAGGTTAGAGGAACGAAAGGCCATAAAATCATCAGATTTAGAAGATTTGACATAACATCAGAAACCTCAAAAGCACTACAATTTATGGTTTTGAAAACTTAATTCGAGTTAAATTATACTTTTAGACGCTTTGTCATTTGTATATTATAAATCAATGACAAAACAAGATAAGCACCAATCGTTAGCATCAAACTCATTTTCCAATTAATGATAAGTGCTATAGCAGCGATTATTGCTAAGATAGCTAGATAATACTTTGTAAAAGGATCCTTTTTAATTCCTTTTATTGAGAACATCTTGATATTGCTCACATTTAGCAAACACGCTAGAATAACAAGTAGAACAATCAATAAAGGGAAATCCATTACATTTTCCTTAGCAAGATATATTCCAGCAAATAGAAAGCCTGACGAGGGCGTTGCTAAACCTTTAAAATAATAACTCTGATCAGTTGATATATTAAATTTAGCTAGCCTTATAGCACCTGTCAATGGAATTAAAAAGCAGATATATTGAAAAGGTTCGTCTAATAAATAATACAATAAAAAAGCTGGTGCAACACAAAATGTTATTAAATCAGCTAATGAATCGAGCTGTGCTCCAAATTCACTCTGAGCATTTAATAATCTTGCAGCTAATCCATCCCATAAATCCAAAAAGCCTCCAAGTAAGATTAGTATTACTCCATATTTCAAATCCAAAAATAATACAGCTACACCACATAATAAATTAGCTCCTGTAATTGCTGATGGTATTATCGACTTTAATTTATTCATATACTAATTTTCGCCTAAAGTAACACTTGTCTTTTCTCTTTTACCATTCCTTAAATATTCAACGTCCACTTCATCTCCTGCTTCATATTCTTCTAAGGCCAAGACAAGGTCGCTATTATTTTCGATTTTCATACCATTTATTCCAGTTATTAAATCCCCAAAATATAATTGGCCTTTTCGGTCTCTCCTTGTACCGACTAGCCCAGCTTCATCAGCCCCTTTGTTTTTAATAACATTCATTATTAAAGCACCTTTCAAATTATACCTTTCAAGTACTCTGGCATTTTGAACCAATTCTATTCCAAGAACCGCACGTTTTACTTTTCCATATTTAATCAAGTCTGCAACAACCCATTTTACGGCATCAACTGGAATCGAAAAACCTATACCTGCATAAGCACCGCTAGGACTGTAAATGGCAGTGTTTACACCTATTAATTCTCCGGAACTATTAATTAATGGTCCTCCTGAATTACCAGGATTAATAGCTGCATCTGTTTGAATTACATCTTTAATTTTAATATTGTTTGCTGCATTTATTTCACGACCCAATGCACTAATTATGCCTTCAGTTAAAGTATAATCTAAGCCAAAGGGATTTCCTATTGCTAGAGCAGATTGACCGACCCTTAGACTTTCTGATTTACCTTTATTTATAGGGATTAGCTTTTCATCTGGTGCATCTATCTTAAGTACTGCGAGATCTTTCTCAGGTGCGGCTCCAACTAAACTTGCACTATATGTGCTCTGGTCATATAAAGTAACAGTAGCTCGATCTGCTCCTTGAATAACATGGAAATTTGTGACGATATGCCCTTCTTCGTCCCAAATAAAGCCGCTTCCTGATCCTCTAGGTATTTCACTGATATCTCGTGTCCAATAACTCTTTTCAATTGTACTAGTAGTAATAAATGCAACTGAATTTACGCATTTGTCAAAAAGATCTATAGTATTCTTTTCATTTTCTTTTAATGAAGCAACATCATACACCTTTTCTACTGTTTCTTGTTTTTGTGAAGTTTCAGTAGTATTGTTTTTATACGATATACCAAACAAAATACCAGCTAGTATTAACAATATGCCTGAAATTATTTGCCCTATTTTCATATTAATCTGAGTTCTAGATTATTTTATTGATTTACAAGTGGATTAAAAATTTAACCTTGATTTTAAGATTTAAAAATACTGTTTTAATTAGTTTTATATAAAAGGAATCATAGAAATTCACAATTATCTTCGTTCATTAGCTTCATTTCGCCGAACTCAGGTGACTTAACAATTTTATAATTAAAATTTGATTAAGTAAACCTGACTTTAATCACTAAACAATCTATTAGATAAGATAGATATATAAAATGAAAAAGCCGATTTCATTTCTGAAATCAGCTCTTAAATTGTTTAGTTAGTTAATCGGTGTATTAATTTTTTTCGCGGTTATCTTCTAAATCTTCAAAATGTTCGATTCCATCAATATCCAAATCTTTGGTAAGTTTTGCAAGAACATTTAAATCGATATCTCCAATAAATGAAATAAGAGTAAAATCGTCTTCCGAACCGCTAATCATAAGCAATTCATAAATGATATCTCCTTTTTCCTTTACAAGGAAGAGTACTTCTTCATTTCTTCCTTCTTTTACAACCATGAGTTCTTCGTATTCTTTTCTATTGATGCGTTTTTCAGCATCGCGAAAATATGACATCCCATCATCAAGATCAGCTGTTAAAATACGAAGTCGTTCTAACTTGTTAATAAGTTCTCGGACTTCTGGATCCATGTCTTCAGGAGTTACCTTGGATACCATTGAAAATAATTTAGGTCCAATAGATACTGAAGTGAATCTATCATCATCCATGTAGTCACCAAAAAAGCTAGCTATAGCATCTTTCTGTCCAAATGAAAAAGTTGAAATTAGGGTGGCGAAAACTAGGAGTAAGCCTATTCTTTTCATTATTTAAAATTATATGGTTAAAAAAGTTTATTTAAAAATATTAGTATGTTTCAAGCTATTCAAAGCTTTCATGTTATCTGTTCCTTTGTCAAAATTAGTCTTTGCCATTCCAAGAGCTGCTAATGTTTGTTCTAGTGCTCTTTCAGCCTCTATTCTCTCTTTATCAGTTAATTCTGGGTACGTATCAGATTTATAAAAACGAACAA
>CAYOIL010000183.1:0-8177 GCA_964403985.1 uncultured Saprospiraceae bacterium | reverse complement strand
ATCCTTAAGGCTAAAGCTTTTGCGGTAAAAGGAAATAAAGATAAAGCACTTACTGTTGGTGGATTAGGGACAAGCCCTATATTCGGCGATATTGTAGAGAAATATAAGCCAGCAGGATTTAATCTTACGATTGATAGCTCAGGATTAGGACCTAGTGATCATGCGTCATTTTATCTAAAAGATATTCCAGTTTTGTTTTTCTTCACAGGTACTCATGCGGATTATCACAAACCAACTGATGATACAGAAAGAATAAATTTTGAAGGACAAAGAAGTATTGTGACTTATGTTAATGGAATTGCAAAAGAATTATGCAAACAAGATGAAATTCCTTTCACAAAAACAAAAGCTTCTAAATCAAGAGCTTCAGTGTCCTATAAATTCACTCTGGGAATTATGCCCAATTATTCGTCAGGCACTGAAAATGGATTGATAGTTGATGGGGTTATGGAAGGTAGACAAGGGGAAGAAGCTGGATTGAAACAAGGAGACATTATAGTACAAATAGGAGATTGTCCAGTGAAAGAGATATACTCTTACATGGAATGTTTGGCAGAAATAGAAGCTGGAAGTAGTTTGAAAATAAGGTATATTAGAAATGGAGAAACTAAGAGTGGTATGGCGAGTTTTTAGAGTTAAAAGCATAGATGTTTTATTTCTATAAAAAAATAGAAATGTGTTACTAACAATTTCCATATTTTTGTAAAAGAATTCAATAAAACATAATACACCTTTATGCTCATAAATAATATAATACTAATTGCAAGTCTACTTCTTGTTTCAATATCTGTTTTCTTTCAAGTGAAATTTACTGAAGGAGAATTAACAATGAACATTACTGATGTCAAAGTGGCCAATTCAGAAAAGCTTATTAAAACCTCCATAAAATAAGCCTTTTATGAATACAACAACGAAACTGTTAGATGTTATTAAATCAATCGTAGCAGGTTTTTTTGCCACCCCATTCATTCTATTTTTTACGATAGGAATAGGAATTGCAAGCGGCTTGAATATGCATTACTTATTGGTTTCTGTGATTATCACGAATATCATATGAATTATAATTAATAAGAATTCGTCGTATTTTTTTAATGTAAGCCCTAGTTTAGTTGTTCTTCTATTTGTTTTTAATGATTCACTTGGTTTAGATAGCGGGCAACTGCAGACGTTTGTGTTATTCGCAATTCCTGCAATCGTTTTTATCGTGCTATCCCTATTACCATTAAACTATCCTCTACTTCCTGATCGAGCAATAGCAATTATATGTTTTGGAATCGGTATAGTAATAATTTTAAAACAATTACCACATGCCTTTGACTATACCTCAATAGAAACTGACTTTATGTCTTCTTCGGAAGAACTATCTTTTCTGGCCAAAAGTAAAATGAGCAATTGGATACAGCTTATTTTGGCACTTCTTATTCCAACAATTGCATTGATTGGTCAACGGATAAAAAAAGGTCATATTGCTTTAATAATAGCTGTTTTCGCAACCTTAGTTATTGGTTATTTACTTGGATATAATACATCTTCCATTGAAATTAGCAATTTATCGTTCACTTTTCCATTTCAACTTTCCTGGACATTTTCTGCAGATTTATTGATTGAATCAATTATTACAGGAATCACATTAACTACTGTCATGTTAATGGGATTTTGGGGAGATTATTCTGTACTGAATTATAATGAAAAAGACGCCGATGTTTCCTTGAAAAAACCACTTCAGATAGTTGGTGTTGGTAACTTGCTTAGCGGTTTTTTCGGTATCCTGCCCACTAATGTTTCTTTGACAGATTCGTATATTATTAGATCTTTTGGAGGCAGGAAATGGATTAGTAAAGTACCCATAATTATCATCTTGCTGGTCATTGCTGTAATCGGTATTCCCGATTTTAAAGTTCCATTTTTCGTGTTTTCAGGCATTCTTATTTACATTGGAATACTGTTGCTGATCAAATCATTTAGCATACTTAAAAAGTCCCATTGGATCGATTGTATGTTTATTGTAGCAATCGGTTTGGTCTTTGTTTTAATGGATTATACGACTGGATTTGTAATAGCAATGATCTACGCTTTTATTTATAAGCTGATTGAAATAAGAAATGATAGAGTAAATATTTCTAAAGCTGAGGACTAATTTATAATTGAAGGAATAACCTTATGTCAGGATTAGGTTTAAAGAAAGTAAATCGTTTGTCTTAGATAGCAACACTAAGTAATAAGGTTTCAATAAAAAATTTTACTCAGGCCACAACGTAACCCATCCTTCCGAATCATATGCCAACCAACAATCGGTGTAAAACAATCCATTAAATGAACATAATGTATCGCAGTTTTCACTTACAATATATTCAGTTCCATCCCACGAACTCGCAGGTGTATCTAACCAATAATGAAATGCATCATCAAAATATTGCGCTTTAATGGCATGGTTCTCGTTATCGAAAAAAGAACTATCAATACATTCTGGAAAATCTGTCGCTATTGGTATTTCCTCCATTTCTTCAGGATCCTCAGTTATTTCAGGAGTGCAATTTGCTAAAAGAAAGATTAAGCTGGAAAGAAAAATTAGTTTTAAATACATACTCTTCAATTTTTACAAGGTGATTACAATATTGTAAACGAAAAAAGGTGTTCAAAGGTTGGTTTGAATTTACTCTTAATTCTTTGTTTCAATTCTTATTCCTATTTAAAAGCATACTGAATAAACATAATTTGTTTTTAAATAAAGAGTGTTTATTCCTTATCCATTATTAACGTTATATAGTAAAAATTTTGGGCCCCGACCCATGGTTCTTTTTTAAACAAGGCGAAAAGCACTTATATTTGACTATAGTTGGACTAAGAAATGGACGTGAATCAAAAAGCAATAATGTAACTGTTCATCCATTTTTAGCAAAAATGTATTACGATGCATAATTACAAAAGGTGATGACAGTATATCTCCCATATCGTCGAGAGACGCTTGATATCATCATCATCCGTTAAAAACAAATTGTAAAAATCTAACTATGAAAATTAAAGTCTTTAAAATTTGAATGATGTTTTAAAACAAATCGAAAATTCTAAAGAGCCAATTTTTTGGACGGTTGTTGCTATTGTACTTTTACTACTTATTTTCAAATTAGTAAGTACAATAATAGATAGAAGACGCATAAAGAGTGTGACATCTTTAAAGAGAGGTACAAAATCTGAAAGAACGTTCATTCTAAGTCTACTAAAGCATGGCATACCTCCAATAACAATATTTCATGATTTGTATGTTAAGAAAAATAATGACAAATTTTCTCAAATTGATGTAGTTTTAGTCACAACAGAAGGAATCATTGTTTTTGAAGTGAAAGATTTTAGTGGTTGGATATTTGGGAATGGGAATAATGCTCAGTGGACTAAAGTTCTTGCTTACGGAAAAAGGAAGTATAGGTTTTATAATCCAATCAAACAAAATGCGAATCACATAAAAGCATTAAAAAGCCAGCTTAAGCAATTTGATAAAATCCCTTTTTATTCAATAATAGTTTTTTATGGAGAATGTGAATTGAAAGAAATCAACTATGTACCAGTAGGTACTTATTTAACTAAACCAAAACGAGTATTTGAAATTCTTAGCCAAATAAAGTACAATAATCTTCCTGCTCCATATACGAATAAGCGAGAAGTTATAACAGCATTACAACAAGCAGTAAATGCTGGATCGATTTTAGAAAACCAACAAAAGCATGTTGACAACATTAATGATATGTTAGGTAAACATAGAATATTTGAATAATAATATATTCTAACTTTTATCATAGGTTGACAGTATCAACCTAACTTGGTTGCCTATCTAAAAAAGAATATTCTAAAAAGGATATTATTGAGTTTGTTAATGAAAATATAGAAGTCTCGTCGGGTGATTTTGCTAATAAGTTTGGCGGCTCAACCAAAACAGCATCTAGACAACTCAATAAACTTGTTGCAGAAGGAATCCTAAAAAAGAGAGGGACAAAAGAAAAGAACAAGGTATTTGATTAACAAATAACAGACATTTGATTAATCAAGTCCGTTATATTTTGAGTTCATAGTGTTTTTGATTTGAAATATCGGACAATATAACGGACATGTCTGATAAATAATAAAAGTGAATGAAAGCGCGAAAGCATAACAACAGATAAGAAGTAATAGCTTCTTCGTCAATTTTACACTTATCATTATCCGTTTGGAAAAAGTTGAAGGAAACAAAATATGCAAAATTGAATAAATTTAGATAATGCAACTAAACTTGCTGAAAAATTTCAACAAAATGCCTTTGTTTATGGTGAAGTGAATAGTTTTCCCGAATTGAGGAGAATTATATCAGTTAAGAATACTTGTTAACACAAATTTTTTATACGAGAGAAATTAAAAGGAATGCCTTAAAGGTCATATTGAAATTCAATAAAAACTAGGTTAATGTAAAATATGTGGATAAGATGATATAGATTTGAGCATCAAAACCTCCCTCACCTCTCTTTGAAGTGCATTTTTGGGAGGTTTTCTGTTTTTATATCTATAATTAAAATAACATTCAAAGTCGATTTAAAACTAGTCTAGGAAATTGCTTACACTTGAAATAGGGATCAAGAAACTATTTTAGGTGTTAGTTTATACTTTATTTTATTTGGTATTAATGAATTAATTTGTTGGCTATTACTTACGAGTTGCTCAAAATGTACATCTTACTTAAAGTAAAATAATTGAATGTTTTTTACTTTTTGTCTGCGATTAATACCTTTTTTTGGTACCTTTAGCAGACAAATGGTTTGGCATGATCAAAAATATTAAAATTTCAGAATGGTTAGACGATAAACTTGCTAGTGGAAATTATAGCTTCAAAATAGAAACAATAAAAAAAGAATTACCTCTTAAAACAGATATTTCAATTAAAAGGAGTTTGTCTCGATATGTCAAACAAAAGAAAATCATTTCTGTAGTAAAAGGATTTTATATAATTATTCCACCTGCATATAAGAACATGGGAATATTACCTCCAATTATGTTCATCGATTCGCTGATGAATTTTATGAATAGGCCTTATTATGTTTCATTGTTATCAGCAGCAGCAATTTATGGAGCAGCCCATCAACAACCTCAAATGCATTACATATGTACGACTTTACCTTCAATAAGGGCAACAAAAAAAAATGGAATAATAATCAAATACATAAGTAAAAGAAGCTTTTCAAATAATTATATTATCAAAAAGAAAACTGAAAGTGGATATGTCAATGTGTCAAATCCTATGCTTACATGTTTAGATTTAATTAACTATCATAAAACCATAGGAGGAATAAATAGAGCTGCAACAATTATTAATGAGTTATCTGAAGAAATTTCAGTAATCGATATAAATGATGAAGTTTTCTCATTAGTATCAAAAGCTGATATGCAAAGACTTGGTTATATTTGGGAATATGAAGTTGATCAGCCTTTACTAGCTGATCAATTGTACAAAGTATTGAAAGATGAATCGATAAGTCTGAGATCGTACAAACTAATTAATAACAAAACAAGTGAAAAGGAAACTGAAAGAAATCGGTGGAAAATAAATGTAAATACGATGATACAAATAGACGAATGATTCCTAAAGCACATATTATAGAATGGACACAAAATGCTCCATGGAAAACTAATGAGCAAGTCGAACAAGATTTAGTAATATGCAGGGCATTAGTTGATATCTTTTCTGATGATTTATTAAAAGAAGAACTAGCATTCAGAGGAGGGACTGCATTGCATAAATTATTCTTAACTCCACAACCAAGGTATTCCGAAGATATAGATTTAGTACAAGTTAATGAAGGTCCTATTGGACCTATTTTGGATAAAGTAAGAGAAGTACTTGATCCTTGGTTTGAAAAGCGAGCAAAATATAAAAAGACGGTAAGAAGTAATAAGTTAACTTATCGCTTTGAATCTGAATTTCCTCCAGTACAAAACATGCGATTGAAAATAGAAATTAATACAAGAGAGCATTTTACAGAACTTGGATTTCTTAAAGTACCTTTTGAAGTTGAATCAAAATGGTTTTCTGGAAAATGTGAAATAAAAACCTATTACTTAGAAGAATTGATGGGTTCTAAGCTGCGAGCCTTATATCAAAGAAGTAAAGGGAGAGATCTTTATGATCAATATAAAGCCTTACTAAAAGTATCTGAATTAGATATTAAGAAAGTCATACAATGCTACCATAAATACATGGAGTTTTCTGAAGGAGAACCGCCTGACAAGGAGCAATACATAAAAAATATACAAACAAAAATTGAAGACTCTGAATTTGTTGGAGATACAGTTGGTTTAATTAGACAAGATGAAGATTGGGACGCAAAAAAAGCTTTTGAAAAAGTAAAAGAACAAGTATTTGATAATTTATTTAATTAAGAAATTGGCAATTAAATATTGTGAGAAAATCTTTCATTCATATAAATACATATCAAATCCTCACCCCCACATACCCCCTTTTCTACCCAAAATTCCTATTTTGCTTGCGAATAGAAATATACAACTTCTCTTAGCTTAAAAACACAATGACCGAACAAACACAACAGCTACAAACCCAACTATGGAACATAGCCAATACACTCCGTGGCAAAATGGATGCGGATGACTTCAGGGATTATATTCTTGGTTTCATTTTTTACAAGTACTTAAGTACAAAAATGGAATTGTATGCGAATGAGATATTGGCTCCCGATAATATGAAATTTCGTGACCTAGAAGGACATGCTCAAGAAGCGGATTATATTGAGGCGGTAAAGGATGCAGCACTGGATAAACTAGGGTATTTTTTATTGCCGTCCGAGTTGTTTTCCGAGTTAGCGAGACGTGGAAATGCGGGTGGAAAGCAACAATTTATACTGGGTGATTTATCTAAAGTGCTGACACATATAGAGCAAAGTACGATGGGCTCCGAGTCCGAAGAGGATTTCGGAAATCTCTTCGAAGATCTTGATCTTAGTAGTTCCAAACTGGGGAAATCAGAGAATGATAAGAATGAGTTGATTGTAAAAGTGCTGTCTCACCTGGAAGAAATTGATTTCGATATTGCGAATACGGAAAGTGATATGCTGGGTGATGCCTATGAATATCTTATCGGTCAATTCGCTTCTGGCGCGGGGAAGAAGGCAGGGGAATTTTATACGCCACAGCAGGTGTCCAATGTTTTAGCACAGATCGTGACGATGGGAAAGGACAAACTGAAATCAGTGTATGATCCCACCTGTGGTTCCGGTTCTTTGTTGTTGCGTGTTGCGAAGCAAGTAGAAAAAGTGTCTGCTTTTTATGGACAGGAAATGAATCCTACGACCTATAACTTGTGTCGTATGAATATGATAATGCATGATATTCATTACAAGCGATTCGATATAAAAAACGAGAATACACTGGAAAAACCCCAACATGAAGATATCCGTTTCGAAGCAGTAGTGGCTAATCCACCATTTTCAGCGAAATGGTCGGCGAGTCCGCTATTCATGAGTGATGATCGCTTTTCTTCGTATGGAAAATTAGCTCCAAAATCAAAAGCAGATTTTGCTTTTGTCCAACATATGATTCATCAATTAGCAGAGAATGGAACGATGGCTTGTGTATTGCCACATGGGGTTTTATTCCGAGGAGCGGCCGAAGGTCATATCCGAAAGTACCTTATTCAAGAACGTAATTACTTAGATGCAGTGATTGGTTTACCTGCTAATATATTCTACGGAACAAGTATTCCTACTTGTATCCTAGTGATGAAGAAAAACCGTGAATATAATGAGAACATCTTGTTCATTGATGCGAGTCAGCATTTCGAAAAAGTGAAGACACAGAATGTCCTGAGAGAACAGGACATTACAAAGCTCATTGCCACCTTCAAAAATCGTGAAACGACCGATAAATATAGTTATGTTGCTACTTTAGCGGAAGTAGAGGAAAATGACTTTAATCTCAATATTCCACGTTATGTGGATACATTCGAGGATGAAAAGCCTGTAGATTTAGCATCAGTTTCTGACGAGCTGAAAGCTATTGATAAAGAAATGGTTGCTGTTGATAAAACGATTGCAGATTTTTGTGCAGAACTAGGAATAGAATCACCGTTTTAATGAATATTATTTCTTCAAATCAGCTTGTTCCTTTAATAAAATTTAGGGATTTTGATAAGGATTGGGTTAAAG
>CAYOIL010000182.1:0-8302 GCA_964403985.1 uncultured Saprospiraceae bacterium | reverse complement strand
AAGGTCTTCTTCTTACTGCTTCTGTTAATTGAGCACCTTCATCATATCCTACATATCCTGGAGGAGCTCCAACTAATCTAGACACACTGTGTTTTTCTTGATATTCACTCATATCAATTCGAGTAATCGCTTTTTCATCATCGAATAAGACTTCTGCTAAGGCTTTAGCTAACTCTGTTTTACCAACTCCTGTCGGACCCAAAAATATAAACGAACCAATAGGTTTTTTGGAATCTTGTAATCCAGCCCTAGAACGACGTACAGCATCTGAAACTGCAACTACAGCTTCATGTTGACCAATAAGCCGCTTGCCAATTTCATCTTCAAGTTTTAATAACCGCTCTCTTTCACTCTTCATCATTTTTTGAAGAGGGATACCCGTCCACTTGGAAATAACTTCTGCTATATCATTAGCTGTTACTTCTTCATTAGTAAATCGAGTTTCTTCAGGTAGTTCTTCTAATTCTTTTTCCTTTTTTGCATAATCAGCTTCTGCAGTTTTAAGATCACCGTATCTTATTTTTGCTACTTTTTCATAATCACTTTCTCTTTCAGCTTTATCTGCCTCATGTTCTAGATTTTCAATGTTTAGCTTGATCTTTTGCATTTCATCAACGATCTCTTTTTCACTCTTCCATGCAGCCACTATTGAGTCAAGCTTCTCTTTTGAATTAGCAATCTGTTCAGATATTGCATCGAGTTTTTTCTTTGTTCCTTCTCGTTTAATCGCTTCTTTTTCAATCTCTAGCTGACGAACTTTTCTCTGCATTTCATCAATTTCTTCTGGAACTGAATCTAGTTCTAGTCTTAATTTCGCAGCTGCTTCATCTATTAAGTCGATAGCTTTATCTGGTAGTTTTCTTTCTGTAACATATCGATGTGATAATTCGGCTGCAGCAATTAATGCTTCATCAAGAATCTCCATCTTGTGATATACTTCATACTTATCTTGAATTCCTCTCAGAATAGAAATAGTATCTTCTATACTTGGCTCATCAATGTAAACTGTTTGAAATCTTCTAACTAAGGCTTTATCTTTTTCAAAATATTTCTGATATTCATCAAGAGTTGTTGCACCTATTGTTCTTAATTCTCCTCTTGCTAATGCTGGTTTCAAAATATTGGCAGCATCCATAGCTCCATTACCTCCACCTGTACCGATTAAGGTATGAATTTCATCAATAAACAAGATGACTTCACCATCAGCATTATGCACTTCTTTAATTACCGCTTTTAAACGCTCTTCAAATTCTCCTTTATACTTTGCTCCGGCAATTAATGAAGCCATATCAAGTACGAAAATCTGTTTTGAACGTAAATTTTCTGGAACATCTTTTTTTACAATTCTCCATGCAATTCCTTCTACAATTGCTGTTTTACCCACACCTGCTTCACCTATTAAAATTGGATTGTTCTTCTTTCGTCGAGAAAGTATGTGAAGAATTCTTCTTATTTCTTCATCTCTTCCCACTATAGGATCAAGCTTTCCAGATTCTGCTCGTTCATTTAAATTTACAGCATATTTTGATAAGGCATTATATTCATTGTCCGCACTTTGATTATCAACTTTTCTACCTTTTCGTAATTCTTTTATTGCATCTTTTAATGCTCGTTCAGTTCCTCCTAGCTCTTTAATTATTCTAGCAGCAGCATCGTTTCCACGTAATATACCCATCATGATTAACTCAAGAGATATATATTCATCTTTGAAAGTTACCATTGCTTTTTTAGCTTTTGCAAGAGCAGTATTTGCATCATTACTAAGAAACTGCTTCGCTTGTCCTTCTACTTTTGGCAACCTAATTATTTCATTATTTACTTTCGAAATTAATGTAGGCGGATCTACTTCAATTTTTTTGAATAAAAAGTCGAAAAGTTTATCGTCAATTTCTGAGATTGCTCTGACAAGGTGCACTGTATCGACCACTTGTTGATCTAGTGCACCAGCAATTTGTTGTGCCTTTAAAATCGCTTCTTGAGATTTTATAGTAAAATTATCGTATGTCATCTATGAACTTTATTTCTTTTATTATTTTGGAATTGGCTTACGCCCAAAGGAATTATATTTCCAGCGTTCCGAATATTTATTACGTATTTTATAGCAAAAATGTTTCCACTCTGAAATATAAGTAATCTTGACAGCGTAATGCATCTTTCCTATAAAAAATGACAGAATATTATTTAGAGAGTGTGACAAAATGACGATTTCATTCCTTTAATTTTTGGGCGAAAGCCCCCTATTAATAGGTGTAATTAGCCTTAAATTACTTCAAGTTTCCCCTGTTTTCTTCTGTAATTTCAAAAACCTTTGCAAAGATTTTTCTTTCCATTGCATTCAACTCTTTGCCTCGCCTTGCCATAACTATAGAAGCTGTTTCTATTGCTTTTTCAAATTGGTATAACTTATAGCCTCCACTACCGCCCCAAGAAAAGGATGGAATAAAATTACGAGGGAATCCAGCGCCATAAATATTGCAGTTTACACCTACAACTGTTCCGGTATTAAACATAGTATTTATACCGCATTTCGAATGGTCACCCATAATTAGTCCACAGAATTGTAGACCTGTTTTTTTGAATGATTGTGAAGGATAATTCCACAATTTTACTTCAGCATAGTTGTTTTTTAAGTTAGAATTATTGGAGTCAGCACCGAAATTACACCATTCACCAATGACAGAGTTTCCTAAAAAACCATCATGCCCTTTGGATGAAAATCCTAACATTACAACATTGTTTAACTCTCCTCCTGCTTTACAATATGGACCTAAAGTCGTGTTTCCGTATATTTTTGCTCCCATTTTTACAACCCCTTTTTCACAAAGAGCAAAAGGGCCTCTTATTATACTTCCTTCCATAATCTCAGCGTCTTTTCCTATGTAAATAGGACCATTGGAAGCATTAAGAATTGCGCATTCAACGGAAGCACCTTCTTCGATAAATATATTTTTTTTGTTGATGGTTTGATTTGAATCTGAAATTTCTTGTGAATTTCTATTCTTCGTCAATAAATTAAAATCCGATTCAATTTCATGTCCATTATATTTGAAGATATCCCATAGGTCATTAATTTTTAAATAACCATCATTTTTGCCTATTTCAATTCCATTAATTTCTTCAATTGGCTGATCATTATTCAATAAATTGAATTGTTTTTCATCCAGCTTTGCTGCGAGAAGTTCTCCTTCACATAAAATTGCTTCATTTTCTTGTAAACCCAAAATCAACTTTGCAATACCGGCGTTAGGCAATAAAGCTCCATTTATTATCAGGTTATTTTTGGATATTTCAATGGGATATTTTTCGATAAGATAGTCCTGAGTAATATAGGAAACTGAAGCGTTTAAATATATTTCCCATTTTTCTCTAATAGTTAGAATACCACATCGGATTTCACAAGTGGGCTTAGTAAAGACTAAAGGAAGAAGGTTGTCCCTACCTTCATCGTCGAATAATATTATTTTACGCATTGTAGATTAAAATTTGCAATGTAAAGATACTGTTTCAATAGATTCTTATTATACAGTATCATTAATTTAACCCTAATTAAGTAAATACGGTTTCTTCTTCTACGAATAGTGGATTACAATTGCAAGGAGGAAATTCGATTAGAGCCCTAAAAGTCTATGAGAAGTTTTCTGTTAATATGATTAATTCTATAGAATTATAAGTAGTTAATTGAACATTCTATTTTAATTAATAATTTGTTTTCAAGAGGTTAATGGGGAATTGATTGAATTGATTTGATTAAGGTAACAGGTTAGCCAAAAACTATATTTAATTAATCATTACACGTTTTTCTAAATAGGGTAATTGTTGTCACAGATTTCACAAACAGGACAAATTCCTCGATACAATTCTAAGAATCTTTCACATTTTCCACTATCTATCATTTTCATAATTGTCATTTTTTCAGGCATATATCTTACGTATTCTATCATTTGTGGAAAGTAATCATATGCAAGGTCATCTTTACCTGTGCACTTCGCGGCAATAAAGCCTAATAAAGGATTGTGCGATAAATCTTGACTATTTAGTTTTTCTAGATGAACCGCAAAATCTGAATTGGGGTCAGATCTAAAAGCATTTAATGCTAAATAAAAATTCTTATAGACTTCAGGATTTAATGTTCCAGATTCAATGAATTCAAATTCTTCTATTAATTTCTTATTGTCTTCATATTTTCCAAGAGAGCAATTCATTTGGAAAGTATTACCCATGTATATAAGGTTATCTGGTTTTTTACGTAACAGTTTCTTATGGATAGATAAAATCTTTTTCATTCGAAGGGAATCCCCGAAGTATCTTGGCTCCTCTAGATTGATGTATCGATCTACTAAAATCGATTCTTGGTCTACACAAGATTGCATAGAAAATCCAAAAATTAAGAACGAAATAAAAATAAGTATGTGTTTCATATTTGGGTTATGTATTTAGTGGACACAGATTAACTATGTTACCCCTAAGGAGATATAACTTATTAGTAATCAGCTGCGTAAATTGTTAGATTTACTTAAGAAATGTCAGATTTTAGGCATTAGCGAAACTTTCACAGCTTGATTTCGATTATTACAAAGGAATGTTACCTTTGTAAAGACGTAAAGAGAATAATATTCTTAAAATATTTATAAACATATTACGGGTGTAATCCGTAACCAACCAATTATGATATGAAAAAATTAATGATTCTTCCTTTATTACATTTAGTGGCAGTTTTTGTATCTGCGCAGGATAATATTATAGGAGTATGGCAAACGATTGATGATGAAACTGGAGAGGCTAAATCTCATGTAGAAATCTATAAAAAAGCTGACGGAATGCTTTATGGTAAAGTAATTAAGTTATTACCAGCGGCATCGACAACAACATGTGATGGTTGTCCAGGTGATATGAATGGTAAATCGTTGATAAATATGGACATTCTTACAGGCTTGAAACCATACAAAGATTATTATAGTTATGGTATAATAACTGACCCAGCAGGTGGAAAGCAATACAAGTGTAATGTTACACCAGCAGGAGATAAATTAGAAGTAAGAGGGTATATTGGTTTTTCGCTTCTTGGTCGTACTCAAGTGTGGCATAAGATTAAGTAAATGAGTTAATAAGGAATATTTTTTCCTTTATTTACAATAAAATTAGAATTTAGTTAGTTTACTCAATATATAAATAACCAACACGCAAGTGTTATAAAACAATATATGGAGCAAAGCTACACTGAAAATGATTTAATTCAATTTATTTACAGAGATATGGAAGCGGTTGATTACTGTGAATTGCTTTTTTCAATTGATGATAATCCTGAGTTGAAAGATACTTATGAATCATTGATAACTGCAAAAAACGATTTACCAAAAGTTTCATTTACTCCTTCCACAACATCAATGAATATGATTATGGCTTATAGCAAGTTATAATTGTTTGCCAAACCTGATTGAATTAAAAAGAAAAGAGCTCGACGCATAGTGTGCGTCGGGCTTTCTTTATTTTTACTACTCTTAATCTTAGAATTCTAAAGATTTTAAAAGCGAGCAGAGTTCTACTAACAAATCTTTAATTATAAATAGGGGTTAATTCGCTTAACAATTACCAAATTATCGTTATCTTTGCGCTCCGAAATTTTTCGGTTTAAATCTCTATCTTTTATTTTTGGGCGAAAGCCCCTAGAAATATAAGGTATACAAACAGTCTAGCTCATGGATAATAATGAGAAAGATCCTGTAGAAAATGTACAGAAAACTCCTGTAGAAAATACTCAGGAAACGGTAACTCCAGAAGTTGCTGAGGTTGCAGAAGCAGCAGTAGCAGTTGAAGAGAAAAAAGAAAAAGTGTTCGAAATTCCACCAGAACGTCAAACTCCACACGACGATTTCGATTGGACAATCGGAAATAAAAACACTTTAGCTTATACAGCTGATGAAATCAAAAAATACAAGTCTGATTACGAAGAAACGATGAACTCTGTTGCGGAGAGTGAAGTAGTTATTGGTGTTGTTACATCGATTACTGATGGAGACGTTGTATTGAATATTAATTACAAGTCGGATGGTTTAGTATCATTGTCAGAATTTAGAGATACACCGGATTTGGGTGTTGGAGATTCTGTAAAAGTATATGTTGAAAATCAAGAAGATGAGAGAGGTCAATTAATACTTTCAAGAAGAAAGGCTAAGTTGATCCAAGCATGGGATGATATTGTTGATTCATATGAAAACGGAACAATTATCAAAGGTCTTATTGTAAGTAAGACAAAAGGTGGATTGATTGCTGATTGTAATGGATTAGAAACATTCTTACCAGGTTCACAAATTGACATTAAACCTATTATTGATTATGATTCATATGTAGGAAAAACAATGGAGTTCAAAGTTGTGAAAATAAACGAAGCGATTAAAAACGCAGTAGTTTCGCATAAAGCTCTTATTGAAAGTGATCTTGCAGAACAGAGAGAAGCAATTATTTCTGGTCTAGAAAAAGGACAAGTACTAGAAGGTACTGTAAAGAATATTACAGATTTCGGTGCATTTATGGACTTAGGAGGTGTTGATGGATTACTTTATATCACAGATATTTCTTGGGGAAGAATTAACCACCCGAATGAAATATTAAGTTTGAACGATAAAGTAAATGTTGTTGTATTAGATTTTGATGAGAACAAGAAAAGAATTTCATTAGGTCTTAAGCAATTACAACCACATCCATGGGAAGTTTTAGCTGCGGAAGTATCTGAAGGTTCTACAGTAAAAGGTAGAATTGTTAATATCGAAGATTACGGTGCATTTATTGAAATCGCTCCAGGAGTAGAAGGATTAGTTCACGTAAGTGAAGTAAGTTGGAGTAATCAACCAGTTAATGCGAGAGAATATTTCAAATTAGGAGACGAGCATGAAGCGAAGGTAGTAACAGTTGATAGAGAAGAGAGAAAAATGTCTTTATCTATTAAGCAACTTTCAGCAGATCCATGGGGTCAAATTGCAGAAAAGTATCCTGTTAATTCAAGACATACAGGTGTAGTTAAGAATTTAACTCCATATGGTGTATTTGTAGAATTGGAAGAAGGAATAGGAGGAATGGTTCATATTTCTGACCTTTCTTGGACTAAGAGATACGGACATCCATCTGAATTTACAAAAGTAACTCATGATATCGAAGTTGTAATTCTAGAAATAGATAATGACAGTAGAAAACTATCATTGGGTCACAAGCAGATTGAAGAGAATCCGTGGGACACATTCGAAAATGTATTCCCTATAGGTTCTTACCATGAAGCTACTCTTGTGAAAAAAGATGATAGAGGAGGTATCGTACAATTACCATACGGACTAGAAGCTTATGCTCCAGGACGTCACTTGAAAAAAGAAGATGGAACTTCTGTTGAAGTAGAAGATACATTGACTTTCAAAGTAATTGAATTCAATAGAGACGACAAGAGAATTTTAGTTTCTCACACAAGATATCTTGATGATATTAACAGAGAAGCTGATGCTGAAGTTAAAAAAGAGAAGAGACAAGAAACAGATAGAGTAAGAAAATCTGTTAAAAAGACTCAGAAAAATGTAAAAACTTCAACACTTGGTGAACTTGATGTATTCTCTCAATTAAAAGAGCAAATGGCTGAAGCGCCAAAAGCGGCTAAAAAAGAAGCTCCTGCTCCTAAAGTAGAGAAAGCACCAGAACCTAAAGTAGAGAAAGCTCCAGAAGTTAAAGAGGAGAAAGCTCCAGAAGCAAAAGAGGAGAAGGCACCAAAACCTAAAGCGGCTAAAAAAGCTGATGCAGGAAAGCCAGACGACTTGAAAAAAATCGAAGGAATAGGACCAAAAATCGCTGAGAAATTAGGCGCTAAAGGTATTGATACTTTTGAAAAATTAGCAGCGGCTACTTTTGATGAGTTGAAAGCTATTCTTGATGAAGCTGGAAGTAGATACAGAATGCATAACCCTACTACTTGGCCAAAACAGTCTGCACTTGCAGCTGAAGGTAAGTGGGATGAGTTGAAAGCATTACAGGATGTACTAGATGGGGGAAGGTAATCCTTCTCATCTTAAATAAAAAAAGCTCTTCTATACTTGATGTGTAGAAGGGCTTTTTATTTTTAAGTATAAAAATTAAAATGTTTTAATCGAATTAACCTTTGGTCTTTATTCTAAATTGATTAGTAAAATCTTAAAAGTTAATCTGATATTTTGCTATTAAAAACAGGAATGTAATGGTAAAAAACTTAATTATACTACATCTATTCCAGTCCCTAGGATCATGTCCCAAAACTAGTTGAAAATATAAGTTGAAAAAAAGAGAGGGTTAC
>CAYOIL010000181.1:0-8318 GCA_964403985.1 uncultured Saprospiraceae bacterium | reverse complement strand
AAGTAGTTATTTGCCTCTGCTTTTGAGCAAGATACTTAGCATATGTAGTTTCTGCTTCACTATAAGCAAAACTTTCAGGGTTTATCATGATAGAAATAGACGTCGACTTATCGAGAGCTTGCACCAACATATCATCATCTCCTGACAATAAATGACCAGCTTTCATAAGAGGAATTGTTTCTTTTATTTTTTGGGCGGAAGCCCCCATATTTCTGCCAACAGCCATATATGGAATCTTAGACAAAGCATAACTCATATATTGGCAAGCGATCCACATACATTCATATCGTTGAAGGCTATTTAGAAGACCTTTCTTCTTGTAAAAAGGAGCATATCCCATAACAAAATCACTTTCCTTAGCAGCAATTCTCATACAAGAAAACCATTCTTTTCCCAGTGTACAATCAGCATCGGTAAATGCATAAAATGGAGAATCATATTTTTCTATTGCATATTTTAGAGCATGTTTCTTTCCTGGCTTTTCTTCGGATCGAATGAATTCAACATTATCAAATTGTGAACAGATCTTTTCCATTTTTGCAAACTCCTCTTCTGAAGAATGGTCATCAATAACAATAATTTTGGAGCCCGACTCCAAAAAATCATCGGAAAATGTTGATTCTAAGACATTTGATAATCGTTTTGATTCATTTTTAACAGGAATTAATAAAAAAAGCGAAAAATCATGAGGGTTTGTGTCCATTAAAGGGTCTTTATTATAGACAAAAACCGATATAAAGTACCCTTTGTAAATAACAATGAATAGGAAGCTCAGTGTTAATATCCCAAATATTAATGCGTAAAGAGTCATATTCTTTGTAAAATATTGATCATAAATGGCAAAAGTGTAGAAAAAAAAGTACTTCTACATATGGTTGGATTAAAAACTGTCGTTAACAGCTTATAATGTTGGAAATCACAGGAATAAATCAAGCGATATTGTATCTTTGCAGTTCCTAACAGCACTAACTTTTGTAATTAACGATTAAAGTAAACTCAAGTTTAAATGAGAATATTATACTTTTTTGTCTTAAGTCTCCTAATAGGTAGTGGCTTACATGCGCAATATATTGACGGTTCTTCTGTAAAATATGGAAACGAATGGATTGATTTCGATGCGGAATATTTCAAAATCACTGTAAATGTTGATGGAATTTATAGGATCACAAAACAGGAACTTGAAGATATGGGCTTTCCTGTGGAATCAATAGAAATGTCAAAATTCTCCATGTTCAACTTTGGTGAAGAGATTGATATTTATACAACTTCCGATGGAATTATGCAAGATGATGATGTAATTGAATTCCATGGAACAAGAAACAGGAATGAAATTGATCAATATATGTTTGATAACAAACAGCATCAATTAAACCCAGAATTTTCTTTAATTACAGATGATAATCCTTATTATCTCTCGTATAATACCGGAATACAGAAAAGATATACAGCAAGTGAAACTCAATTTTCAAGTAGTTTACCTCCAATTGAGCCTTACTACATTAATGAAAAAGAATACTTGTATTCTACCGATTTTACAAAAGGTTCAGATGCAGCAGTACGATATTCAAGCCCTACAATTACGGAAGGATTTTCGTATGGTTTAGAAAAAACAGTAAAGATTGAAGCTTCTTTACCTTTCATTTATGCCAATGGTCCAGACCCTCTTATTGAATTAAGATTCGGATCTAATAATGTTACACATAATATATCAGTTGCAGTTGATGGAGCACAAGTAAATAATTATTTATTCAATGGATATAGAATCACAGATGATGAGTTTTCTTTTAATAAGTCATTATTAAAAGAATCTCTTCCAATAGAAATAAAAGGAAATACAGCGAATAGTGATAAATTCAGTTTAGCTTATTTACGAATTAAATATGCCTCTGATTTTAAATTTGATGGCGCTAACTCAGCAAGAATAAAATTCGAAAACACTCCTTTTGATAGGTATTTAGAGCTAGTTGACTTTAATGTTAACTCGGGAGTTCCAGTGTTTTATGATATAAATACAAAAAGAAGAATTACTTCTGTAATAGATAATGGAGTTGTAAAAATTCAGTATCCTGGATCTCTTCTAGATAATGATTTTATCATTGTAACTGAAGGCTCTGTAAAATCAATAGCTTCGGCTGAAAAAATTGAATTTAATGATTTCTCTGCAAAGGAAGGAGCATACTTAATCATTTCACACCCTTCTTTATATGAAGACCCTTCAACTGGAAATAATTATGTTGAAGAATATGCACAATATAGGAGTTCAGCAGCTGGTGGTGCTTATGATGTTCAAGTAATAAATATTGAAGAAGTATATGAAACTTTCGGATATGGAATTGAAGGTCATCATTTAGGACTAAGATCTTTCTTAAGCTGGGCACAACTTAACTGGGAAAATTTATCTTATGTATTTTTTATAGGTAAAGGTAGAGAATATGCATCTTATAGAACTCAGGCTCAAAAGGAAGCCGATCCTATTTTTCATGTACCTACTTATGGGTTTCCAGGAAGTGATAATCTATTAGTATCTAAATGGGGAGAAACAAGTCCCGTTGTTCCAGTTGGCCGAATTGCTGTAAGAACTACTGATCAAATAAGAATTTACCTTAAAAAAATCAAAGAACATGAACTTCAGGTAAATAATCCTCAGACTATTGAAGACAAATTGTGGATGAAAAAGATCTTACACTTAAGTGGTGGAGATCCAGCTATCCAAAGTACAATTCGGACAATGCTTGGTAACATGGAAACTGAATTAGAAAGTAATATTTTCGGTGCTGATGTAACTACGTTTTATAAAACTTCAAGTGATCCTATTGAAAATTCTCAATCGGATGAAATCAGAGAATTGATTAATGGTGGATTATCAATACTTACTTTCTTTGGTCACAGTGCTGTAGGTGTTTTTGATTTAAATTTAGAAGATGTAAATGCATATGACAATAAATCAAAATATCCTTTATTGATATCTCTAGGATGTCACTCAGGAAATATTCACACTGGTTCAACTGGAATGAGTGAGGATTTTGTTCTTGCTGAAGATAAAGGTTCAATTGCATTTTTAGCAGCTTCTTCCCAAGCATATATTCCAAATCAATATAATGTAGGACTAGACTTGTACAATAGTTTAGGAGATGAGTTATTTAAGAAGACCTTAGGTAATTCATTACAACCTGTTTTACAAAAATATGAAACAAGCTTAGGTTATGCCTATGAGACTTTAATGGAACAAATTACCTTTCATGGAGATCCTGCTTTGAAAATGCATTCAAGTTTAGCAGAAGATTATACACCAGATTTCAGATCTGTACAGCATTTTCCAGAAATAATAAATGCTTTTCAAGACAGTTTTACAATTTGTTTTGATGTAGCAAATTTAGGAATAGCTCACGATACTACATATTCCATACAAGTTCAACACTTTAGTCCTTCTAATGAATTATTGGTTGACACTTCATTTATCGCTCAAACACCTTCATATATTCGAAACTATTGTATAAATATTCCGATTATGAGTTCGAATGTTGTGGGGAAGAATAGCATCAAGGTTTATGTAGATGATAAAGAACAATATGATGAATGGCCTGATCCTTCAGCTGAAAATAATAACTCATTTTTAAATTCAAATGGTGGAGATACCTATGAATTCTTTATTTTAAATAATGGAGCCGAGCCAGTTGAACCTAAGAACTATTCAATTTATAATAAACAAGATGTAATATTACACGCTTCAAGTTTCAATGCTTTAGGAGAAAAGCAAACATTTGTATTCCAAATTGATACGATAGAAAGTTTTGATTCTCCTTTTATGAGTGAAGGAGAAATTCCTAATGCAACAGGTTTATTATCTTGGGAACCTTCTGTCACATTTGAGAATAATGTAGTTTATTACTGGAGAGTTTCACCAAAAGAAGATGTTACAGGTACAGGAAGAATATGGAACAGTAGTTCATTTACGTATTTACCAAATTCATCAAGTGGTTGGTCTCAATCTCATGTTAATCAATATGAAGATAATGATTTCGATGAACTTAGATTGAATGATGGAAAATTGGACTATGTAGAAAATTTAAGAGACATACGTGTAATAAATAGAGTAAGTCAAGGAGAAAACTTTGCAAACTTTTTTATTAATAATGGATTTTGGGGAAATGCATATTATACATTCGTAGGTCCTAAAATTGCTGTAGTTGTGGCCGATTCATTAGGTAAATTCAAGCAAAATGACTTTCCTGGAAAATACGGTTCTGAACAACCAGCAAATGAAAATGCATTAGCTTTCTATTTTAATCCTAAGACCCTAGAGTCTAGAGTTAGTTTAGTAAACTTTTTAGAGGATGTGGTAGAAGATGGAGATTATGTATTCTTTTATACAGTACATAAAAAGAACAATTATACTTCGGATTTTAAAAACTTAGAATGGGAAAGTGATGAACTTGTCAATAACGGGCGAAATATATTTAAAACCTTGACAGATCAAGGTGCTGTGCTGATTGATAGTTTAAAAACAAATACTTTAACTCCATATAATTTCTTTTACAGAAAAAATAAAGAAGGTTTAGCAGAAGATTTAGCTATATCCATAGAAGATAAGGCTGATACTAGAACTTCAATGTTTGGTAAGTGGTTTACAGGTACTGAAAAATCTGTAAAAATAGGACCATCAACTAAATGGAGAAACCTATTGTGGAAAGAAGATAAATCTTCGATTCCAGAAAATGATTCTACCTACATCAATATATACGGTATTGATAATGATGGAGTAGAAACCTTACTTCGAGAAGAAATTTATGATTCTGAAGTCAACTTAGCACAGATTTCAGCAGATGATTATCCGTATTTAAAACTGGAATATTTCTCTTTTGACAATGTAAACTTAACTTCACCAAACCTTATCTTATGGAGAGTCTTTTTTGATGGAATCCCTGAGTTAGCTCTTGATGTCCTTGACGATGAAGTTGTATTCAAGTCTGACACTTTAGATCAAGGAGATGAATTTGTATTAAAAATTCCATTAAAAAATATAGGAAGTGTTGACGTGGACTCTGTTGATGTAAAAATCACGTTAACAGATCAAGATAATGTGTCCACAACAATTGAAGAGACCTTAACTACTCTTAATGTAGGTGAAAAAGATTATATCGAATACTCTGTAAGTACTAATGACCTAAATGGAGAATACATTATAACTATTGAAGCGAATACGAGAAGATCTCCTATGGAGTGTTTTTACTTTAACAATTTTGGTTTACGATCATTTATAATACGTAATGATTTAAGAAATCCATTACTTGATGTGAGTTTTGACGGAAGAAGAATTTTAAATGGAGATATTGTTTCTGCTGAACCGGTTATTAGAATAATCACAAAGGATGAAAACAGATTTTTATTATTAGATGACACCTCTTCGTATCAAATTAATTTAATTGATCCTGATGGTCTAAGCCTTGTTATTCCAATGGATGATGAAAATATTATTTTCACACCTGCAACTTCAGGTGATAACAATGAGAGCGAAATTCTATTTACGCCAACTCTAGAAAAAGACGGAATTTATACTTTACAGGTAAGAGCAAAAGATAAATCTGAAAATCTATCAGGAAATCAAGATTACTCTATTGACTTTGAAATTATTAATGAAGAATTAATATCAAATGTGTTTAATTATCCGAATCCTTTTAGTGATTGTACACAATTTGTTTTCACACTTACTGGAAACGAAATGCCGCAAGACATTAACATTCGAATAATGACAATAAGTGGAAAAGTAGTCAAAGAGATAAGCGGTCTTGAATTAGGACCACTGAACATAGGAGTAAATAGAACTGAATACAAATGGGATGGAACTGATGAATTCGGCAGTAAATTAGCCAATGGTGTATACTTATATCAAGTTACAACTAAGAAGACAACAGGTGAATCCTATGAGAAATATGATACAAATACTGATAAATTTTTCAAAAATAATATTGGAAAGTTAGTTATTATCAGATAATCATTTTTTGTATCTATCTCCATTTTCAAAATGTATTTTCGCCAAAGTAAGCTTTTACAACATATGAAGATTTCACCCAATATGTAAATAAAGGGCTCATAAGCCTTATACGCTATTATATCCTATTTAATTGACTAATTTTGTGGCCTAATTAGTAAACTTTGTATTCCATTTTTATGAATACACAGATAGGCAACAAACAAATTTTATTATGAATCCATGGCATGATGTTACAGTAGGAGCTGAAGTTCCTGAGACTGTAAACGCAATAATCGAAATACCTAAAAATACAAGAGCAAAATATGAACTTGATAAGGAATCAGGTTTGCTTAAATTGGATAGAGTTTTATATGCATCTATGTACTATCCCGCGAATTATGGTTTTATCCCTCAGACGTATTGTGATGATGACGATCCTCTTGACATTCTTGTTCTTTCTTCGATAACTATTCAACCATTATGCTTAGTAGAAGCAAAAGTAATAGGAGTAATGAGAATGGTGGATGGTGATGAAAAGGATGATAAGATTATAGCTGTGGCAAAACATGATATGTCAGTTAATCATATAGAAAACGTAAGTGAATTACCTAGACACTTTTTTAGAGAATTAAGAAACTTCTTTGAAGATTACAAAAAACTAGAAAACAAAGAAGTTACAGTTGAGGAGTTTCAGAAAAAGGATGTTGCCATTGATGTTGTAAAACAATCTATAATCGATTACAACAACAAATTTAGAGAGAAATAGCTATATATTTTCCTTTGGGGTTAAACCCCAAAATAAATAGAGTATATTTATAATCAGAATTATTTCTGGACATCTTATTTAGGTCAAAGAAGTACTTTATATCAATAATTACAGTTGATTCTCTTGTACTTTATCTGCCATAAATTGAGGTAAAAGGATGAATTTTCATTCAGCTAAATTGTATAATATAAATTCTATTTCATGCAAGAATCATTTTCTGATATCAATGGATGTTCACTTTTTACTATTTCAAACAAGAAGGTTTCGGAAGTTTCAGTGCTTGTTATTCATGGATATGCTGAGCATATTAAGCGATACGAATTATTCTACAACAAACTTGATGAACAGGGTTACAATGTCCTAGGTTATGACCATAGAGGACATGGTCAAAGCAAGGGAGGTCGTGCGATAATTGATTCTTTTGATGTGTATGTTGAGGACATGCATTCTATCATTCAAACATTTTTCGCCAAAGGAAAAAAGAACTTTATTTTCGCCCATTCAATGGGTGGATTAATCTTACTATTATATTTACAAAAGTATGGTTCTGACAATATCTCAGGTGTTATTACATCTGGTGCAGCACTTCAAATGTACGAAAGCACACCTGCAATATTGGAAAAGTTAGCAGGCCCTCTTTCTCGGCTTCTTCCTAATTTACCGACTGTTCCAGTAAAACCCAAAGTAGTAAGTAGAGACGAAAGAATTGTAAAAGATTATATGACCGATCCCTTAAATTATACTAAACCTACTAAAGCGAAAATGGGATATGAATTTTTGAAAGCTCAACGAATTGCTGCAAAAAACCTATCTAAGATAAATGTTCCTATATCGATAAATCACGGAGGTTCCGATCTTTTAATACATCCCAATAGTGCTCAAGTTATCTTTGATGAAATTCAAAGTTCTGATAAAACTTTAAAATTCTGGGAAGGCTTATATCATGAAATTCTTAATGAACCTGAAAAAGAAGAAGTTGCTGAAGAAATAATCAATTGGATTAAAGCACATGCTTAAAACAGAGTTATGGCACTATCCAAGTTCCAGTCCATTTGTTTTCATCTCTCCTTAAAATAGCCCTTTTATGCCCATTTCTATTTAATTGAAGAAGATCAACTTCTAACCAATTAAATTGCAATACAGTAAAATGTACATCTCCTTTTTTATAATCTCCCGAACCTACGATGCCTACTCCAGGTAACGGGGCATTGGTATAATCATCGAGATTTTCAACTTTCTTTTTTTCAATTTCGGAAAATTCATCATCTGTATGAACTGAAATAAGTCCAGCTACACTAATTTGAAGTTTGTTTTTTGAATCATAGAAAAGAAGTGAAGAGATGGGATTTTTTTCTAACTGAGCTACTTTTTTGGAACGTGAGTCTGTGTAAATTAAAGAAGTATTTCCATTGCTAAATTGTCGGTGAATGACCGTTCTTTGATTAACTTTTTCTTTGTATACACTGGCTAAAACACATGATCGGAAAGCATGTTTTTTATCGGCATTAGCTCGTATTAATTGTTGAAGGGCTTTCGCCCAAAATTCTTTTAATTCGTTATCCATTATAGATCTCCTAGTTG
>CAYOIL010000180.1:0-8400 GCA_964403985.1 uncultured Saprospiraceae bacterium | reverse complement strand
ACCCGCGACCCTCAGCTTGGAAGGCTGATGCTCTACCAACTGAGCTACTCCCGCAATAATCATCTCAAAACTGAAATGTGGGGGTGGTAGGATTCGAACCTACTCAGCCGAAGCACTGGATTTACAGTCCAGCCCACCTCTCCAACTGTGGCGCACCCCCAGTGCTAGTTTCACAAAAAAAGAGCCGATGGAGGGATTCGAACCCCCGACCCGCTGATTACAAATCAGCTGCTCTGGCCAACTGAGCTACATCGGCAATACACTTTTTTTTCAAAAAATTCAATTACTTTTCATCAAAAGCGACGCAAAAATAGTAGTTTATTTCTAATCAAAAAACAATTTGACCTATTTATTTCTTTTTTTTTATTCCAACTACTTTTTTAATGCTAATCTTTAAGCCTCAACAAAGCTTGCTTTATACTTTGAGCCTGCTAAATTAAGGTGGAATAAGCCAATCTACAAATCAAATATTTTGCAATTTCACTTATACCTAATATATAATTTGCATACTAACTAAATCCATTACTAAGTAATGATCGTTAAATGTATTTCAAGAAATTTTTAAAATATTTTGGGTGAAAGCCCAATTAATTTACGCGGTCTTTTGAACTCGACCTGAATCAATGCGTTTTCCTTTTACTTTTTTAAGCTGTCTAGTTAATGCTGAAATTGATTCATCAGTAGCTTGTTCAAATGTTTTAGCTGTTGAGCTTGCTATGATTTTGTTTCCTGGAATATTCAAGGCAATCTCTGATACTTTGTCTTTAACTTTCCCAGTATTTTCCAACTTTAGAATTACTGATGCATCTAAGATACCTTGATGAATTCTTTCTAACTTTTCAAGTTTAGAGTCTATGAATTGGATTAATTTATTATCTGCTGTGAAGTGTACGCTTTGATAGGTCGCTTTCATAATTTAATTTTTGTGTTGAATCAACGATTAATTAATTATCCTTTCGGATGTGCCTTCTTATAGATAGACTTAAGCTCCTCAATAGAATTGTGTGTATAAACTTGTGTTGCTGCCAAGCTAGAATGACCCAAAATTTCTTTTACCGCATTCAACTCTGCACCTCTATTCATCAAGTGGGTAGCAAAACTATGTCTTAACACATGAGGACTTTTCCTTTCTATTGTTGTCAATAAAGTTAAGTATTTTTTGACAATATTATAAACGGCTTTGGGATAAAGTTTGTTCGAATTCTTACCAAAAAAAACATATTCGCACTTATTCTCTTGAACCTTAAGCAGTTCGAAATATCTTTTCATGTCATCCAACAAATAATTTGATAATGGAACTAATCGTTCCTTATTTCCTTTTCCCAGCACTCGTAAAACATTGCGCGAATAAGAGATATCTGTTCTCTTTAAGTTTATCAATTCTGATCGACGTATGCCTGTATTATATAATAATTCAATAATTAGATAATCTCTCCACAAAATGGAGTTTTCTTGATCATCTACAATCAGTTCGAAAGTATTTTTCAATTCATTTTCTTGAACAAATGAAGGTAATCGCTTGGGAGTTTTAAGTGCTTGAATTTTATCACATGGGTTCAAAATTTCTGCATTGGATTTCCTTAGATACTTGAAAAAATTCCTTACAGAAACTACTTTTCTATTAATGGTTCTATTTGAAATTCCATCTTCGACCATTTCAACAATCCAAGAACGCACGTGAAGGTGTTTAATTTTTTCTGGAAGGGGATTGCCTAGAAAGTCAGACAAAAAGGCAATGAACTGCCTTAAATCCTTTTTGTAAGCGGTAACAGTATGCTTAGAATATCTTTTTTCTTTCGAAACAAACTCTAAATAGGATTTTAATGATTCTTGCATACAATAATTACAGCAAAAGAAGTGCCAAGAAAACTTTTTGGGTTAAACCCAAAAAAAATAAAAAGTAAAACTGCTTTATAAACTCAATACTTTTTTAAAAATTGCAATGTAAATACAAGCATTTATAAATATCAATAGGGAATGAATAAAACACTCATCCCCTATTAACATTAAAAATTAGAAAAAATCAAAATGGAAAACTCCAAATTGATTTTGGTATTACATCTATTCTACTGGTGTTAAAACTATAGTCCAACTTTCTCCATAAACAGAAAGAAATACAGTAATAGAAATTACTCCATCATCATCTATAAAACTAGGAGATCCATCAACAGTTAAAACATCTTGACCGAAAGCATCAACTTGATCAGTCCATCTTATTTCCTTACAAATATCGTCAAAAGTAAAAGGGAAATCTGTTGTTCCATAAGCACCAACATATGGACCAGAAGAGTATAAACCTCCACTTAAATCCGTAATAGAGTAAGATGTTCCACCTTCTGAAGTAACTTCCATTTCCATAGTATTGGAAGGATAATCTGCTAAAAAGTCATGGAAAAAATAAGTAACTTCAGCTGTATAATCACCGGCAAGATCAGTTCTACAAGTTGCCAAAATCGGAACTTCTTTTCCATTAGTAAAATCCGATGTTGTTTCAAATCTCAAAACAAATTCATCACCAATTTTAATTTCTTCAGGAGTTGTACCAACTAATGCAGTTGCTTCATCAAGCGTCATATTAATTGGACTAGGGAAAGAAGATATATCAGTTAATTTAGACTCGTTTTCACCATTTAGACTAAGAAAAACTTCAACATTTCCTGGATCATCACCCGTAGAAACCACAGTAGCTGCAAAATTAGAAGAACTTAAGTCTTCTAAATCGAAAAAGCTACTTGTTTTATCAACAACAGCGACTAAGCCTCCCTTTTTAGTAAATAACTCATCTTCTGCTTTCATTACAATATCAGGATCAGTACAGTTCGAAAACATAACCAATATAGCTGACATGCAGAAAAAGAAAAATATATTTTTAATTTTCATTTTTTAAATTTTTAATTTTTAATTATTTGCGTTAAAGCTATTTGCAAAAGCTATAATATCAGATTCTTTTTTAAAATTAAAATCATTAATCTTTAAGAACATTCTAATTTTATTACTAAAACGCTTATCATTTAACACCTTTTTCCGTCTGTTAGGAAGTTCAAACACTTTATCATTGTATTCAATATAATATTTTGTTGAATGTATGTATTTAGAATCTCTATCACCAGTGTCAAGGGCCGAATTATAAGTGGGTTCCTTAATCTTTGTAGATTGGGATTTAAATAATTTTAAATTTCCATTCACTAATATTTCACCAAGTATGAATTCACCTTTTGAAATTTGAACTACATCAAAAGTTCCATATTGTGAATATAATACTTGGTCTTTAAATAAAATAGAATCAACATATTTAATAGGAAAAGCAAACGTCTTTTGATCTGATTCTACTACAACAAAATTATTATAAGAATCAAAATTCAATTTTACTTCTTCGCTTTCACTATTGTTTTTAAACTTCACGATTCCAACTCTGGAGTTAGGAAAAAGTAATGAAGAACCTTTTATTTTACTTTCAGGACTAAATTCTTTAATACCATAATTTTGCATCTCTGAAGTGTTTGAAAAGCTAACAAAACCTGAGCCTCTCAAAGATTGAGCACTACCAAAATTAATAGTTAATATCATTAATAGAACAATAAATAAAACCTTCATTACTTCCTTATTTTATTCAAATACCCAAAGAGTTGCATCCAAAAGCGCACCACCTTGAGCTGCTTTTGCAGTTCCTACATTTGTGCTATTTGTTTGTTCTTCGCTTTCAGCGTATAAATACCTTTGAGGGACTTGTCCACTTGGGTTGAAACTTAAATTTGGATCATCAGTGGGAGATAAAGTTGGAAATCCAGTTCTTCTCCAGTTCGACCAAGTTTCGTAAAAATTAAATCCAAAATAAGCTTTATAAGCCTCAGAAACAACATTTTCTACAGAACCGTCAGTCGAAGCCCCATCAACATATCCTATTGTGTCAACAGCTCCAACAAGGTCCATACTTGCTTGAATAGCCTCAGCTAAAATTCCAGTTGCATCTCCGCCATTTTGAGCAGTGGCTTCAGCTTCAATAAACTTTAATTCGACATAAGAAATTAAAGGAATTGAAGAAGCAGATCTTCCCCAAAATAAATCTCCTTCAGCACCATCAAAAAAGAATAAGTCTTCATCCATGTAAAGGTCTTTTCTCGGATCGTTAGTCATCATTGCAGAAAAACGTTCATCAATACCTAGAGTTGAAGGCCTTTCTATACCAAATTTTGCTAAGGCCCAGTTTGCAGTTTCCGCAATATCAAAGGTAAAACTTGGAGCATCTTCATTAGAAGTAAATGATTTTCCAACTTCTTCAATAGCCGATGCAAAATTTCCATTATTCTTTTTAGAAGTCTGCAAGTAATATCTAGCTTTAAATCCATGAGCAGCTGCAACCCAAGCAGATTGGTCACCATCATAAATCAAGTCACCTCCAACATATCCTCCATCTTCACCCGCTAAAGTTACAATAGCTTCATCTAATAAAGATTGTACCGTTGCGTAAATTGATTCTTGAGAATCATAAGCAGGTTGAAGGTTATCAATACCCAAAAAAGCTTGATCATATGGAATATCTCCAAAGACTGAAGTTGCTTTACCTAATTCATTAGCCATAATTATTTTAGCAACTGCTCCGTAAAACGGTCTTTCTTCCGACTGCTTTATAATTACATCACAACTTCTAAGTACACCAGCATATAAACCAGTTCCCCAGTAATTATTCATTACATCAGGTCCTGCAGTATAAGCATTGTAAGCTAATTGTTGTGCATCAAGTCCGAAAAATTGTTGCATCCAAATTCCTGCAACTCTTGCTGCGTTTGTTCCTTGATTAAAGGCAGACTGAGACTGTGCTTCAGGAAGCATTAATTTTAAATCAACGCTAACTGGATTATTTTGATCTACATTAATTTCTTCTAACGATAATCCACAAGAGGATACTATTAATAAGAAAGAAAATACAGATATATAATTTATTATTTTATTCATTTTATCTCTTTATTTAATTAATTAGAAGTTTAATCTAACAGTAGCTGCATAAGATTTTGTGTTTGGCATATTGAAATAATCAAGTCCAAAACCATTGGAATCTCCAGTTAAGTTAGTTTCAGGATCAATACCTGGATATTTAGTTCTTAGCCATAGATTACGTCCAGTAAGTGAAACACTTGCTCCTGTAAAAACATTTCCTAAAATATTTGAAGGAAGGCTATAATTAAGAGACAATTCTCTTAATCGAATCCATGAAGTATCATAGATATTCATTTCAGAAATACCTCCAAATCCATACCTTACTCGGTAAAATGAAGAGAATGATGCATTGGGATCGCCTTCGGCAAGACCAACTGCTACATCATTAGCAACATAAACTGGTTCTTCTGCTGTTCCTGTATTAACAACACCATTAAATACTACTACATCATCTCTCTCTTCAGCTGATTGAAGTGAAGTCCCGAAATAATCAATAATACCGCATGTTCCACACCACATGTCACCACCTTGTCTAATATCTAAAAGACCAGTTAAAGAGAAATCTCCAAAAGTAAATGTATTTCTAAGACCTGCTACCCAATCAGGATTAGGATCTCCTAATGCTTTTTTTACTGGATCTGCTAAAGGCCATCCATCATCGCCTATGATAACTTCACCATTTTCGGTTCTTTGCCATCCTGTTCCATAGATTGCAGAAAAAGGTTGTCCAGCAACTGCATCTACTGATGTAGATACAAATCCTTCTAAGAAAACGTCCTCTACACCTGGAGCTAATTCTTCAACGTCATTTTCATACTGAGTAAAGTTTAAATCAATGTCCCAAGCAAATTTATTCGTTTTTACAGGTGTTCCGTTCAATACTAATTCAATTCCTGAGTTAGTAATTACACCACTATTTTGTACTGAATTTGTAAATCCTGTCGCAGCCGATGTTTGTATTGCAATAATTACATCAGTAGTTCTTGAATTGTAATAAGTAATATCTGCTCCTAGTCTACCTTTGATGAATTTAAATTCTCCGCCAACTTCAAAGGTTCTTGTACTTTCTGCTCTTAAGTCAGCATTACCTAACAAAGTTGATCTTTCAAATGCGTTGTTTCCAAAAGCAGGATAATCAACTGTAGTAATAAATCCGTCTCCTCCTGAACTTGCTTGAGTAAATACATTTTGAGTTGCACCAATAAAAGCTGTTCCTCCATCATTACCAACAACACCAAACGAAGCTCTTAATTTTGCATAATCTAGAATACTAGAATTAATATTTAAAGCTTCAGTTAAAACAATACCTAAACTAGCAGAATAAGATTGAAAACTGTTGTTATCTACTGGTAAAATTGAAGACCAGTCATTTCTAGCTGTTAGATTTAAGAACGCAAAGTTATTAAAACCTATGTCAGCAGTACCGTATGCACCGTATAATCTTTTTCTAAAATCAAGTCTTCCGGCTACAATATCAGTCGCGTTACTTATATCATAAAAACCTGCAATTGCTAAAGTGGAACCAGTTGCCGATATTCTATTGTATTTTGAATCAAACGTATTAAATCCACCTAATACATTCAATGAAAGATTATCGCTTATATTTTTGTTATAAGTTACTGTTGCATCTAAGTTAAAATCTCTGTTATTGATTTTTCTTTGATCAACAGAACCTGCAACAAATCTAAATGCATTTGTTTGGATATCGAAAGCACTATTTCTAGAGTCAGAATATTGATCCACACCCATTTTTATATTAAATGCTAAATCAGAGGTAATTTCATAATTAGCAAAAACATTTCCAATAATTCTATTCACATCATCTTTGAATGGATTTCTATTTACTGTCCAATATGGATTATCATAAATACCATTTCTATATGATCTTTGGTCTCCATTTGATTGGACATAAGTAGAAACATCATCAGCAGCCGCTTGACCAATTTTTCCATTACCGTTATCAAAAGTGGGAGCTGTTCTCAATAATCCAAGCATTACACCGTTAAGATTTGAACCTCTTTGGATTCTATTTCCTCCAGAATTAATAAAATTAACACCCATTCCTGTTGAAAGTTTATCATTAATATCATTTCTCAGATTTAATCTAAATGAATTTCTGGCGAAAGTAGAATTTGGAACAATTCCTGTACTGCTTAATCTACCAGCAGATAAAAAGTAATTTATATTATCAGTTCCACCAGATACAGAAGCATTAAAATCAACAGTTTGTCCATTAACAAAAAATGTGTAAGGATCGTATGCTTCTGCTGCAACACCACTTCCTTCTCCAGCAGGAACTAAATTCCCTTTGGTGTTGAATTCAGATGGTTCACCATCATATTCTAAATCAGAAATTAAAGGCCCCCATGAAAATCCATTGGCAGTACCAGGTCCTAAATAAGTAGGCGTGCCACTTAATACCCTACCTTGTGCATATGTATTTTGACGGGCAGGTAATTTATTTGCTTGATCTAATGAATAAGTAGTTGAAATAGAAACTCTTGGCTTACCAGATTTTCCTTGCTTTGTTGTAATTACTACAGCTCCATTTGCAGCTCTTACACCATATAGTGCTGTTGCTGATGGTCCTTTTAACACAGTAATACTTGCAATATCATTTGGATTAATATCGACTGCTCTGTTAGATTGATCTACCCCATCTGTACCATTTCCTACTGATGAGTTATCAATTGGCACACCATCAACAATAAATAATGGTGAGTTTGTCCCATTAATCGAAGTATTACCTCTAATTCTAATATTTGAAGATGCTCCAGGAGATCCTGAACTACTAGTTACAGTAACCCCTGCAACTTTTGAATTAAGTGCATTTACAAAATTTACTTCTTTCGAAGCAAGAATTTCATCTGGATTTACATTTTGAATTGCGTAACCAAGTCTTGCTTTGTTCTTTTCAATACCTCCAGCAACTACTACTACTTCATCTAATACTGAACCTTCGTTCATTATCAAATTAAGTACATTAGAATTAGAAATATTAATTTCTTGAGTTTCAAACCCAGTATAAGAAACAACAAGAATGTTCGTATCATCAGGTACACTCAAATTAAAATTACCGTCAATGTCAGTAATTGTACCTGTAGTTGTTCCTTTTACAACAACTGATGCGCCAATTAATGGCTCACCCCCAGAATCCGTTATGGTCCCGGTTACCGTCTTCTGTGCAATAGTCATGCTACAGAGCGATAAAAACAATAATAAAAGTAGTGAAAGTCTTTTCATTATTAAAATTTAGTTAAAAAATAAGTAAGATATTAAAACTCTAATTTACGAAATAAATTAATTTAACATATTCGTAACAGAGATTTTACCAATTATTGAATATAATTAAGGATTTATGTTAACAATATATTAAAAAAATACAGAGTATCTTAATAAAATTAACATTAAAAAAAGAAAAAATAGATTAGACTATAAATTATTTATCGTTTTCTTCTTCTTTTT
>CAYOIL010000179.1:2592-8466 GCA_964403985.1 uncultured Saprospiraceae bacterium | reverse complement strand
CCTGCACATCGGTGGCTCGAAGCTTCGACTCGAGCCAACGGTAGTCAAAAAGCAGGGAGCGAAGCTCCTTGCTCATCCCGGCCGCACGAAGATGGTACGGAAGCATCTGGAAATAGTAACCGTCATCCAAGCCTCTTGAGAATTCACCGGCAACCGGTTTTGAGTAGCTCAAGACGAGTTTCCGGTGCAAAGCCGGAATTCGATCACCTTGCTCCTCAATAACGAACTCGCGAACTACGTCATGAAGGCGAATCGTCTCCCGAGGACGGTTGAAGCTTGCCAACAATGATAGCTCGTCAAGGCGTTGGCAGAATCTGCGCGCGTCGTTCGCAGTCAATCCCCACAGGCACATCACGGTTGCGACTGGAATGTCTGCATCCTCCGGAAACACAGCCAGTTCAAAGAAGGCGGCTCTTAGCTGTGGAGAAAGGCATCGCAAGCTTGCGTCGACGGTGCGCCTGACGGCATCGGAGCGTGACCGCTCATCGGTGCAGTCAAAAGCGGTTACGCCGACGTCGCCGAAGTCTTCTGCGACCTGCAGTATTGATCGCTCAAGCGTCAGGCCGCCTTCCGTCGCTTGGACTAGCTGCCGATTCACAAGTGCTAGAAGCAGCGGCCACTCACCAAGACGTGAGGCCAGTCCCGAAACGTCTCCTTCCGCCGAATCGCCCAGACCGAGACGGAGCAATTCGCACGCTTCGGAGTTGCGCATCGCATCAACACGGAATGCCACAGCTCCCGCAGGGAGCACGCTACCTACTCTGGTGGTTACTAGAAGGACGGCGTCCTCGGATAGCGAAAGAAAGGGAGCCAAATCAGATCGACTCCAGACGTCGTCTACCACGACTAGTACACGGGACCCTCGGAGTGCCTCTCTGAGTGCTGCGGCCGTCGCCTGTAGTGTTTCATAAGCAGGCGGTTCAGCCCCGAGCCACCAGCGCAGCATATCCCTTAGCTTCGATCTCACCGCGTCCTCGGAAGGCCACTGACCAAGGGTTGTCCAGAGGACTCCATCCGGAAACAACGACGGGAGCGTTTCATCACTGCAAACTGCCTGAGCGAGAACGGTCTTTCCGAACCCGCCTGCACCACGCAGTGCCGTTGTGATGCCGATGCCGCTTGACGTGTGAGGCGAGCTAGCTGCATCCCGGAGCTCTCCCATGATCTCCTCGTACTCTCGTCGCATCACGAATTGCTCTGCCCTCATAGCCATAGAGCGAAACCCAAGCCGCGCCACCGGGTCCGTTGACCCAAAGAACCGCTGGACGATCTCTGGGAAACGCCTTATCCGTTCGTCAAGTTCTCCTCCTGCCCAAAACGAGCACCGGAAGCGTTTCGCCGCCGACTCACGTGCAGCATCCCTGGTCTTCCGACTAACATCTGTCCCGACAATGAAGACAAGCTCCGCTGGGAGACACCCATGATTGTTCTCCACGATCTTGTCTACTGCGGACTTCGCTTGCGCGGGGCCGAAGGTCCGCACGTTCTTACATTGGAATAAGGTGCTTCGCTCTTCGCCCTCCAGCCGCGCGATGATATCAGCCCCTCTGTCCCCTCCCATGCTCCCTACAAGCTCCGTGTCAGTGTATCCCTCGCGTCGAATCAGCCAAAGGCTCATTCGCTCGAAGTCCTGCCAGCTCAGAGCCTCAAAACGTAGCCCATGCTGGGTGTGTTCCTTCACAATGTTCGAATGTGGGTGCTGCTCTTGTCTCCCTCGTCGCACCTTATCGCGGACGACGTTTGGGCGCTTCTGTCGATACTATAGCTTGACGGCCAGTTCAGGGGGCTCGTTCTGCCTTCTCGTTCGAAGTCTTGGCACCCGTAGGTGTCGCATCGATCAGCCGTGTCGCATTAAGTTGCCTGCTAGAGTACAGCTTCCTGATCGCCAACGATCGCGAGACCGCTGCCGTCGGTGATCAGGTCGATTGGGCTGGTGCGCTGACTCTGCATGAGCGAGACGTTCAGGCTTGCGCTCCGGCGTGACAGCGTCGTGTGGTCTGGCACTTCAAGATCGATCCCCATCAGCCTGAAGAGTGATCCAAGGAAGCCCTCGGTTCGACGCAGCGGGAAATGGAACACCAGTCTCAGGGTCAACGCAGTCTCGATCGCTACTTTGGAGAACTTGGGTTGCGCGCCACGTCGGCCGCTTGGATTCGCCTTCCACGCGTCGATAGCCTCTGGCGCCAGCCAAACCGTCACATCGCCCCGTCGCACAAGGCCCCGCTCGTACTCCCGCCAGTTCGTCGCGCGGTAGCGGGTCTAGTATTTCGGTTGGACGCGTGACTTCTTCTGCTCAGAGTGCACAGAAGAGCCGGGATCGTCACTCCTGGGACGCCTTACGGCCTCCAAGCCTCTGATTCATGCACCAACGCCGTTTTCTCGACTAGCCAGCCCACAGAACGCCGTCCATCTTGCCAGAATCGCTGAGAGGACTCTCCGCGCTCGCTCGCACTCGTCCGGCTGTGCGAACAGAACCACCTCTGCAACTCGCCGGTCGATAAACCAAAGCCCTTCAACGATTTCGACTAGCTGATTCAACGCTGGATCGCATCCCTCATCGATATTGCCGGGAAGCTCCGCATCTACCACCAGGTCCTTCCACCGCCTTGTTGCTTCTTTGAGGATCCGCTTTTCGTAGTCGGATGAATCATTGGCCAGTGCCCAGTCCTTGCAGGTGATGTGATGTTGAGTGCTGTCAGGCTCGTTCAGATACACGTTGAGTGAACAGGTGCCTTCTAAGTACTGGATGCGGGCGGCATCGATATCCGATCGCTTGAGGATCTCAACAAAGTCGAGAATCGAAGTACCCTCGCGTGCTCCATTGATGATTGGCGCAAGCGAGCCATCCCGCGCACGAAGAGATGCGGCTCCTCCCATACAGGTCAACTTCTTAGCGGATTCCCTGAGTAGATCGAGAACCTCCTCTCCTAACTCAGAGCTGTAGTTCGAACCGCTGGTCGCGCATATCAGCCCAGCTCGTTTAGTTCTGCCTAGTCCGTACCAGCGGAACGGGATGACGAAGAACGTGAGACCATCATCGAACCCAGTCAGCTTTGACAGAAGAGACAATCGCTTTTCGCTAAGTACCGTCGAGCCAGTGAAGGCCTGAGCACGTCCCTCCTTAATTGCTGTGCCGATCTGAGAGGGTAAAGATTCATAGAGATTACGTTGCCCAAGGTCGTCGTTGAGCCCACCCGCGATCTTCGCGAGCGCTCCACTAGCATTCGGTGAAGAGAACACATGATAGTCGTCGAATTCCTCCATCCTGCCCTCGATCGTGAAGCTCAGTGACATGACCTCCCACGCATGCTGAGCCTTGCGAAGAGACTCTACGCAGAAGGCTGTATCTCTAAATAGCTGAGCGATACTCCAACGGCTCCAAGATACGTTTATCCCCGATTGTTCCTCAAAGCGTTTACTAGCGGCACGTGTTCGGTTCAAGGAGGATGACGAAAGCAGCCCAGGGCATGAACGAATGAGCTCTCGCACGAGTTCCTGCAACATTCGCTCATCTGCCAGGACGAACGGTCGTGCGGATTCATTGCGAATGAGGCGAACCACGATCTTCCAATCTGTGCTTTGGTCAACCTCGGAACACGCCAAGAATCGACTCACCTCTCCCAGTGGCCGGTATTCAATGACTCTCTTTGAGGGGGCGAAGTACTGCAGCTTCGACTCGGACTCGCTAACACGGACGGGCTCGGCGGTAGTCAGAACGACGTTCTTTCGGATCCGGTAGCCAGGATTCTCAGCCAACCACTGAGTGATCCCGGAGATAGGATCCTCAGGCGTGGACTCGAATCGTCCCTCATACTCGGGTTTACGCTTGTAGAAGAGCTGAGCATCATCAAGGTCCGCACACGCCTCTTGCTCGCCGGAGGAAGAGGGTTCGCGCTCGAAGGCACCTGTCGTCGCGACGAGCTGGATCCTCTCTCCGACTAGGAAGATCGAGCCAGCGTCACACTCCAGGCACTCGATCAGTATCCGAAGCGCTCGATGAAAGAGATTCTCCGACTGACTCCATGGCCCAGGCATTTCGGCGCGGAGTCGTGCTTTTGCATACTCAGTTTGAAGTGTCCTGACCTTTTGCGCCAGGCGACCGACAATCGTGCCCAACGTGGAGACGGTGTCGTCATCAAATACTTGTTCGATCTCGTGTGCTCGAACCGGTCCGGACTGATCCTTGTAGAAGAAGAAGCTGAGGAGTCCCTCCGTTGAGCCGTCTGGCCATGAAAACGGTGTCGCAACGAGCGTGGTCAGTTCCATTCGCTGTGCCTTCACTTTACGCCTCCAGATCCCGAAATCTTCGATCGCGCCGCGTAGAACGGTACCACCTTCGACCGCGGATCCCAGGAATGTCCCCAAGATCGGGATCGGCATGTCTGCCTGGTACTCATAGCCGAATCCTGCGCAACCTCGTGCTCGCAGCTCCCCCTTCGCTCTATCAACGTTCCAGATCGTACAAGCGATGTACGGACGACTCGCACCGACTGGCAATGCAGTGGCGAGAAGGTACGCCACCTCATCTAGGAGCCGCTTGAGGCCCCATCCATGTTGGTCGGGATGCCATGCGAACTTGCTGGTTGGCATCCATGGGCTCGTCCCTGGTGCGTCGGAAGTAGTGACGCTTGGCTTGCCAGCGGAGCGCATTCGCGCTTCAATGCTACTGAGTAAGATGAGATCGGGCGTAATCCGATTCGAAAGCACCGACAGCTCTAGGGCTTGGGCGGCATTGAACGCTCCTTCATCGTTCGATTCAAGATTCAGTACGGCAAGGACATCCCCCTTGCTGTTGACTTCTGCGCCCCCACTCGAAATCGGACCACGGACCGGAACCGCGAGCTCAGCACGCGTGCGCGTGCTAAGGGCCTTGTAGAAGGGAAGTTGAATCTCTCCCTCACAGTCGATGGCCTGTGCTAGGAACGACGAGTTCATTCGGGCGGTCCATGCCATTGCGCTGTATTCATCATCTCTGATGATCTCGTTGCGCTGATTGGCGTTGTGCGCTGCTCGTTCAATGAGCTGCCAATGCCGCGGCATAGCCGGACTGCCCGCCTGAACATCATGTCGGGAATAGAGCCAAGCGCTAGTCGCGTTGAAGTACTCAGTCATTTCAGCAGTGGAATGAACCAACGCCTGAGTCGCCACTATTCTAACCTTAGCGAGCGTGCCTTCTAGGTGCATCCACAGGAGGGGTACGAGGGCCATGGAGCCCCTCACACCCAGTCTTCTGCCACACGCGTCACGGAAGTTCTTGAGTGCCTCGTAGTCCCTTCCGGCACGACCTGCGTCGTTCAGCAGTTGTGTGGCGACAGCGAGGCAAAATCGAGCGAGGGTGGCTTGCATGTCACGAATGCGCGCCGACGATACGAGACTCTCCTGGCAGAGCATGCGCGCTCGACGCGCCGTAAGTTGCCGGGCCTCAGCCAAACACAACAGACGATGTAGTTTCAGCTCTTGCAAGCCTCTGGGTTGCTCTCGTGCGACGAGTTCATCCAGCTCAACTGCGATCTCATCCTGATTGACGAAGACGTCAGCCTCAAGAAACTGGAGCGTGCTCTCAAGTCCAACAGCAACCCGTGCTTGAGGATCCCCAGTTCGATCTGGCACGATCGCTGCTAGCCTCCGAATACTGTAATTCGTCTGAGGATTGTGAACTCCAGCCGCGGCGTGGAGCCGATCCAATGCAACGTCAATCAGAAGGAGCGAGTCGCCGCGTGGTAGTCCACCGTCAATGGGCGAGCTGAACCACCAGCTGGCTCCCCGCTGGTCGCGCGTAAAAAATGCGCCAGAGCCACCGTACCTGCCGTCGTTGCTCAGGAGCACCAGTTGCTGGTTCGCCGTACGTGTTTCAATCTCTGCGCGGTATCTGCT
>CAYOIL010000179.1:0-2582 GCA_964403985.1 uncultured Saprospiraceae bacterium | reverse complement strand
GTATCTGCTCGGGCGAGCCTCATAGGCGCAAATGACCGTAATCTGCTCGTCGTGGGAGTCCGGCAGGCGGAGTGAGTCTGAGCAAACGCATGCTAACACCCTTACATCGAATGCAGGCACAAGTTCAGAGCTGGCATCCTTAGCCGGACCCCCAATGGGCCGCCATACGTCGATGGTCGTGTGCTGTAGGATTGGGCGCGACGCTTGCTCAACCTCGGCACCCTGGTCGTCCGATTCGAATGGTGCTTGCGTCGACTTCAGAATTAGTTCGACTCTTCCGGTTGAGTGTAGGACCGGCAACACGGTCGGGTTGTCAGTGCCACCTTCCCGGGCACGCCGGACCACTTCCGCGATCTCGGTACGATGCACTTTGAACCCCTCAAGGTCAAAGCACGCCGCATAGTCAACGTCCTCGCGAAGGGCGTGAGTTCCAGCAAAGATGGTGCAACGATGAGTTCGTGCGAAGGAAGCCAAGAGAGCCAACGAACTTGTTCGGACGCCATCTACAACGATCGTATCACAGGGAGCCCCGCCTTCTGGGAGAACCACTATATCGACGCGCGGTCTCCGCCCCGCAACGTCAACGCGCTCAATGTCTCGAAGTACAGCGTTTAGTCGATCGTAGGCCCATCGACAGTAGACCACGCGACAATGCTCCTGTGCCCTGCGAACTGGATACCCATGCCCACGAAGGAGGCTGAGGAACGGCGTTGGTGACTCCTCTGCCTGCGGAATGAATGGCTCAGAGATTAGCGACTTCCCAGAGATACTGAACGCAGGATGCGACTCAAGTTGCAGAACACAGCAGCGCATGACTCGACGCGGCTTCTTGTCAGGCACTTCTGCGTCTTTCGATTGCATGTGGGGAGCTTAAGGTAAAGGGGCAAACGGCAGGCTGCTAGAATACGTGTGTTTGCTCCAACTGGCCGACGAGATATAGGAAAGCGTCGCAACACTATCGGACCGCCAAGCTTGGGCGGTGAGTTTGGTGCGCGCTTGGATGGTCGATTTGTGGCCGATTGTTCGGCTTGCGTTGGACGCTCCGATTTCGTTTGCGACTTCTTACCTCCTGGTAGCTAGAGGCGTTCGCAACTCCAGCCCACTCGGGGAGCCACTCCCCTCCTGGGTTGAGCAAACACGCTCCCCGGAGGCGGCCCGCGGCGCCAACACTGGCGCTTCAGTGAGTCGCTCCTGCCCCAGCAAGGCAGCGCACCACCTGCCAAGAGTCTGACTCGTCTCTGAAGTCTCTGTTCTCCGCGCGGGCTCTGGTTGGCGGCTGAGAGACAGCAACCACTGCCTGCCCTACCGGCCGTCACGGCCTTGCAATGGCCTTGGCTGACCGGTGGGACAGTACGGGCTGCGAGCCCGCTACTTGCCGGGGACTTGGAACTCCATCTGTTCACCAGCACCCACGTCGAATGAGCCAATGACAGGCCAGGTCAAGACAGACCAGTTGCGTTTCCGTTGGCGGCGCCGGAGTTCGACGCGGCCGCTCGGCACTCCATTGAACGTCCATGTTCCTGATGAGCTCGGGTCGAAACTGACGCTCCAGGACCAGCCGTCGGCGCTCGTTTGCACCAGCGCGTAGCCGTGCAAGTTGTCCCCGGTGTGGGAAGACGCGGGCTCCGGGATATTGCTCAGCCTCACCGAACCCGAGAGCGCGGACCAGCGCATTTCGCTCGAGCCAGCCTTCAGCGGCACCTGGCGCGTGAGCCGGCGCTTCTCGCCGGTGCTTGCCGTCGAGTAGAAGGTGAGGGTTGCCTCGCCCGACCCTAGGAAGGTGGCTTGAAAGTGGCCGTCGCGATCGACTGCCCCATTCATTCGGCGATTCTCCTGGTAGAACAATAGGGACCAGCCAGGCTCCCAGGCTCCGTCCAGCGCGAGCCAGCCGCTCACCGTGCAGGGCTCTTCGCTGGTGAAGTCCAGGTCGTACGTAGCCGCGACGTCGGCCTCCAGCTCGACGTCCGCCTGGATTTCAGGCGCATCCCCGGAGTCCGGGTAGGTGCGGGACGAGCGAAGCCACTCCAGGTTTTCGGGGGACCCGCGGCGGACCTGCCAGGGCCCTGGCGTCAGCCGCTCGAACCGATACGCTCCGTCCGCGGTGGCGTTCGTCAAAAGTACGTGGCCATCCCCATGGCTGATCGCGACGGTGACCCCATCGGGGTCTATCCCCTCGGCTACAAGCACGCGGCCGGTGAGCGTGGCGCCCTCATGAAGCTCAATGGCGAGATCCGGGCTGGACTGCGTGCCATCGTCCGGAACCTCGATGGGCCCCACCTCGCCCCGTGCGTACCCCTCCGCATCGACGTGCAAGAGAAACGGTCCGTCGCCTTCGACGAAGATCTCAAACCGCCCATCTGCGTCCGTGCCAACGGACTTGGGGCGGCCGTAGTGGGACGCCCAGCGCGTTCGGAGTCCGTCGTCGAAACGCTCGGTCTTCGAAAACTTTGGGCGCGAGTGAAGGTGTACGCGGGCGCCGCGGAGCGCAATCCCAGCCGCAGTCACCGTGCCGCGGATCGCTGCCGCGGGCTCCATGGGCAAGGAAACGCTCTCTGGCGCCGTTCCAGGCTCAAATGGGCCTG
>CAYOIL010000178.1:0-8469 GCA_964403985.1 uncultured Saprospiraceae bacterium | reverse complement strand
TGAAGAATTACAAACACCTGTTTGACAATAAGGACTAGCGACTAAAAAGAAATAAAAAGAAATAAAAAGAAATAATTTAGTTGTAATAATTTTCATAACAAAGTTTTAAGTGCAAAAAATAAATATAAAGAATATTGACCTATTTTAATAACAATTTGAAAAGTTTAGAATTCGAAAACAGTAGCTATTACTTTAATTCGACAATAACTTATATATCTTTCATTCTACATATTTTTCACATATTTGCAAACGAACGTTCATTCGTAAAATATGGATTGGTACAATTTTGAAATTTCACATATTGAAAGACTAACACAAGATAGTGTTAGATTAGATTTAAATCCTTTGGAAGAAAACATTGACTTTTCTTACAAGGCTGGTCAGTACATTACCTTTTCCCACATTCATGAAGGAAAAGAAATAAGAAGATCTTATAGTTTATGTTCTTCGCCAGACGAGAGTAGAATTTCAGTAGGAATCAAAGAAGTAGAAGGAGGAATTTTCTCCACCTTTGCTAATAGAGAGTTAAAAGCGGGCGACCAAGTAAAGGTCGCCAAACCACAAGGTAATTTTGTAAATCCTAGTGAATCTCACGAAGATAAAGATTACGTATTCTTTGCAGCAGGATCAGGAATAACACCTGTGCTTTCTTTGATAAAAACAATTTTGGATACATCCAAAACCAGTACAATTAGCTTGTTTTACGGAAACAAAAACGCCCGATCTATTATGTTTCTCGAAGAACTAGAGTCCATAAAAAACAGCTTTACTTCGAGAGTATCGATTTATCATGTATTATCAAGACAAATGCAAGATAGTGACTTGTTTAATGGTCGAATTGATGCTGCCAAGCTTAGCCAATGGGATAAATTATTCGATATACAAAAGACACACCACTACTTCTTATGTGGCCCTGAACAAATGATCATGGAAGTAAAAGATGAGCTTATTTCTAAAAAAGTTGATTCATCTTCTATTCACTTTGAATTATTCACTTCGGGTGCAGCAGATGAGGCAAGAAAAGAAAGAAAGGCATCTTCCAAAAAGAGTAATGAAAAAGCAAAGAAAATAAAGATCATTTTAGATGGTAAAGAAATGGCTTTTGACTTCACATCGGAAGATGACAATGTATTGGATAAAGCATTAGAAAACGGTGCAGATCTTCCCTACGCTTGCAAAGGTGGAGTGTGTTGTACATGTAAAGCTAAACTTGTTGAAGGAGAAGTAGATATGTATGTGAATTATGGCTTAGAACAAGATGAGATAGAAAGAGGATTTATATTGACTTGTCAAGCACATCCTAAGAGTAATGAAATTACCGTAAATTTTGATGAGGTATAATGGCTAAAAAATCTAAAAAGTATGTTATTTTTCAGGCAGCGGCCAAGTTGTTTAAGGAATTTGGATATCAAGCTACTTCTATGCGTCAACTTGCTAAGGAAGTGGGACTAGAAGCATCTAGTTTATATTCTCATATTTCTTCTAAGCAAGAGTTGCTGGCACAGATTTGCATGAGTGAAGCCAACAAGTACCTTGAACATATGAACAAGGTGATGAAAGAAGAGGTGGAAATAATCGAAATTTTACGTTTAATGTCTTACTTCCATATCGAAGTAGCGGTAGAAGATCCTGTTTCTGCCACCGTCTTTAGCGATGAATGGAGATATTTAGAAGAACCAACTTTAACAAATTTCAGAACGATAAGAAAAGAATACGAATCTAGAATTTTACATATAATTGCAAGAGGTGTTAATGAAGGTATTTTAGTAAATGAAGATCCTTTTATCCTTTTTCAAGCCTTTCTTTCTTCTTTCAAATGGATTTATATATATAATCGTCCAGGTAGAGAATTGAAAAAAGAAGAAATAAAAGAAACTATTACAGATGTTATTCTTAGAGGTCTTGTCTTAGCAAAAGGCTAAAATCTTTCGGATATTATTGTTAAAGTCATTAATACAAAGATTTAAAAGATACCAGTAGATATAAATTTTACACTAAACCTACATCTAAGATTTTTTCCACCCCCCTATCCCCCGCCAGCGTGGAACACTATGTCTAGAGCTTATGCATTAGGTAATTTTTTGCGGGCCAAAACTACATCAAAAAACGGCGCTTTACTATCGTTTTCAGATTCACATTTATTTCATTTAATATCCACCCTTTCATACTCACCTCTCTCTAATCTCAATGAGGATGTACTAATGATATAGTTCATTTATTTTATGAAGTAGATACCAACTACATCCATCTGTAATAATGTCCAAGGTGGCTTTAGCCCCATGAATTTATTGACTTTTCGGGTAAAAAAAACAATAAAAAAAGCCACTAGAAATTCTAGCAGCTTAATATTTTTTAGTCTTTTTACTTCTTAGTCTTTTTACTTCTTAGTCTTTTACCTCGAAAGTCAATTTAAGGTTCACTCTATACTCAGAAACTTTCCCATCTTCAACTACTGCAGACTGAGATTGAACGAAAACAGAACGGATTCCTTTCACAGATTTTGATGCTTTTGAAACTGCTTTGTCTGTTGCATCTTCCCAGCTTTTATCAGAATTAGAAAGAACCTCGATTACTTTTAAAATTGCCATAAGTATTGTATTTATTTAGATTATTAATACCATACTAAGAACAAAAAGTGTACCAATTATAAGATTTCATTCCTATTCAAAAAAACAAACAACAATAACAATATAGCTATTCCTAAAATGATATAGGTCCATACTGATTTTCGATTTTGGGCTTTAGCTCGATCTGTCTTTAATTTTTCATATTCGATATCCTCTTTGGTGGCCTCACGAAAATCCTCTTCTTCTTTGTAATTACTATCCATTTTTTCAATAATAGTAAGTGCTTCATCTAGTTTATCAATATCTACATGTAACTCATAGCCACCATCACCAAAAGGGATCATATCTGTCACGTGTTCATTTTGAATAAAAGTATAGATTCCTCTACTATTTAATTCATTCAGATATAAATTGGCCTTTAATTTATTGTAGCATTTTTTCAGAAGAACTGATCGTATCATTTTACTCATTTTTATAAACTACTCCGTCTCTCATAACAAAAGGAACTTGTGTTAACAACTCAATATTCTCAACAGGGTTTCCTTTTACTGCAACAATGTCTGCAAAATTCCCCACTTTCAAGATCCCTCTTTCGTCTGTGATATCAAGCATTTCAGCTGGAGTTTTAGTCGCAGAAACTATTGCATCCATAGGATCCATCCCTGCTTCTACCATAAAAACAAACTCCAATCCATTTTCTCCATGTGGACTTACTCCAGCATCAGTTCCTAATACGATTTTAACACCTCTTTTGTATGCTTTTGCAAAAGTCTTTTCAATTTGTGGGCCTATTGCTAAAGCTTTAGGGACTACCACACTAGGGTAGAATCCATCTATACCCGCTTTTTCCGCAACAAATTTTCCCGCCGATATGGTAGGAGTATAATATGTCCCTTTTTTTATCATTAAATCCATCACTTCTTCATCCATGTAGGTTCCGTGTTCTATACTTGTTATCCCTGCTTTTACAGCTCTCAACATTCCTTCTTTTCCATGAGCATGAGCAGCTGTAGTCATACCATAATCTTTAGCTGTGCTAATAATTGCTTCCAATTCTTCCATGTTAAATTGCGGTCCACTTCCATCTTTAGCTACAGACAACACACCTCCAGTAGCAGTAATTTTGATACAATCTGCACCATTTTTATATCGTTGTCTAACTGCTTTGGCAGCTTCGTCGGGACTATTAATAACACCTTCTTTGGGGCCAGGATCTCCCATCAGTGATTTTTTAACACCATTTGTAGGATCGGCATGACCTCCGGTTGTTGCAATCGATTTTTCAGAAGTATAGATCTTAGGTCCTATTATATATCCTCTATCAATTGCTGATTGCAAAGAAACATTAACTCCTGTTCCTCCTAAATCCCTTACAGTTGTAAAGCCTGCCATAAGTGTTCTTTCACAATATAAAGTCGCTTTTAATGCAACATCAGCATCGTTTTTACGAAAAGTTTCTTCGTATCTTTTTGGACTAGATTCGTGCTCTATATGAACATGCATGTCCATAAAGCCAGGCATTATAGTATATTCTTTTAAATCTATCAATTCAGCATCTTTTGCGGGATCAACGAATCCTTTTTTGATCTCAATAATCTTTTTTCCTTCAATAATTATTGTCTGTTTAGTCAAGGTTTTTTCCTGTTCGACATCAATTATTGAACCGCAGTGAATGTAAGTTTTTTGGGCTTTAAGCCCAAAGAAAAAAAGAGTAAGTACTAATCCGAGAATAAGGCGCATAAGAATAAATTTTTGGTGAAATTAATAAAAATGGCTTGATAAGTGGAAATCTTGTTTGATTTTCGGAACATTGCGGTATGAATATAGAGCTAAATCATAAAATATATGGACAAGGTGATCCATTATTAATACTTCATGGTCTTTTTGGGTCTTTGGATAATTGGGCTACCATAGGAAGAAAATTAGGTGAAGAGTTTATGGTATACTTAATTGACCAACGTGATCATGGGAAATCTCCCCATACCGATGAATTTTCTTATGAGATCCTATCTGAAGATTTATATCAATTTATGGATAGCAACTGGATTCACAATGGAGTAATTATGGGGCATAGTATGGGTGGAAAAACCGCAATGAGATTTGCTCTTGAACACGAAGACATGGTTGAAAAACTAATTGTTCTAGATATGGCTCCCAAGCAATATACCAATCGTCATCAAATGGTATTTGATGCAATGGATGCTGTTGACTTTGAGAATATGAAAGCAAGATCAGACGCCAAAGATGTTCTATTAGAAAAATTAAATGGGGATATAGGTACTACTGCATTTTTGCTTAAAAATATAAAGCGATTAAAAGAAGGAGGGTTTTCTTGGAAAATGAATACTTCCCTTTTGAGAAGAGAATATGAAAATATAATTGCTCCTATGCCGACAGATAAAACATATGATGGGCCAACTCTTTTCATACGAGGAGGCAATTCTAAATATATTACTGATGAGGATATTCCTTTAATCAAAGAGGTATTCCCACAAGCTGAGATTAAGACTATAGAAGGCGCTGGACATTGGCTTCATGCTGAGAAACCAGTGGAATTAATGGATATGGTGAAAAGGTTTTTGCAATTAACAAAATGATAGGAGAACAGTGAAAGGGTTTCATGATTCTAACTTTTTGTCTAATTATAAATCAAAAGTAAAATCTTCAGGATCAACTTTATACTTAGATTTAAAGCAAATCAATAAACTAAATTTTAAAGTTCATATAAAATAAGAACTTTATTGCATATATTTACGTTAATGAAAGTAAGGTATTGAAGAATTCTTGAAAAGTATTTAAGAAAGAGAAGAGGGAATAAGAAACTGGAAAACGAAATAATAAATTTATTAGAGACATTAGAAAATGCAAAATGGACAACTCAGGAAGAGGTAAAATTAAGTAGGCCAGATGCAGATAAAATTCATTCAGATGGTTTCTATTTTTTTAACATCTCTGTTGATAGAACGATGATTATGATAGAACTAGATAATGGAATAGCTTCTATAATTTGGGTCGGAAATCATGATAGTTATGAGTCGACCTTCAGAAACAATAAAGCTACAATCAGAAAATGGCTTCAAACTAGGAAATTTATTTAATATGGATAATGAATTTAACATTAACACTGTACTTGAACGAGGTTTAATTATCAACGAACTTGAACTAGAGCATGCTTCACTTGCAGAAAGACAACTAAAATTGTTATCTACAAAGAATCCTGAAGTCAAAAATAAGTTATCTCAAATAATAGAACTTATAGACGATTATGAAGCCAAACATTGGACTGATAGGGGGCAAATTACAGATTCCCAAATCGAAGAAAGCGATAAAGCTGAACTTATAGTTCAACAACGTTTTGAATTTATAGAAAATCGTAAAAAACTTATCAGATCAAAATTGAAAAAAATAGGGCTAAACCAACAAGAATTTGGTAAAGTACTAGGTCACGATAGTAAGTCCTACATTTCTGAATTGATGAATGGAATAATACCCTTCTCATTGAAAGATTTAGTGGTCATTAGCAAACTACTGAAGATTAATCTTAACAAATTAATTCCAACTCAAATTGCAGAAGAGGAGAAGATTAAAATAGAGAAAACGATAAAGATGCTAGGCAAGCCCAATTTGAAACTTGACAAGAATGAGTTCGCATTAAGTTAAACCTGCGAATCCTTTCATATTTCAATTGCAAATTCCTTAAATTGATAATTGCCTTACTTGCCTTAAAAATTCCCTTGCATGGTGACACTTAAATGGCGTCCTGCACCCGGAACTCCACTTGCAAAAGGCACATAAAATTGATCTAAAATATTATCTATTCCAACTTGAAAAGTACATGATGGATGCACTTCATATGAAGCTTTAGCATGAAGAGTATACCAACTTTCACTTCCGTTTTCAGTTGCAAATTCTGGATTATCAACTGACCCGCCATATGAATCCAATGGCTTAAATCCATTGTATCTAACACCCGATCTAAACTTCCACTTATTATTTTCATATTGTAAAAACAAACGGCCATAGGTCGGAGGAATATGAGCTAAAGGGCTACCTTCTTCTCCTTCATTGAAGGACGTTCCTTGTAAAACATTTAAGCTGCCATCGATCACTAAATTCTTACTTATTTGATGCGTAATATTAACCGAAGTGCCTTGAATAATTGCATTATCAGAATTTACATTGGCAACTATGTTAAATGTATCGCCAGCAGTAATATATTGAGTATTCCCGTTTGGCAAAGAGAAATTCTCTCGAACAATTGCATCAGACAAGTAGGTATAAAAGCCAGTAATTCCGTATTGCGTTCTTTTTTGTACATATGATAAGGTCAACTCTCCACTTATAGATTTCTCAGGCTTTAATAAATCATTCGGAACTAAAATTTCATCATTGTTCAATCTGACTTTTGCAATGTCGTCAATATTGGGTGCTCGATATGAAGTACCTAGTAAACTTCTAAGTTTAAAATTTCCTGGTAAATCTGCTTGAAAACCAACTGAGCCATTTAAGGAATGATTTCTATTTGTTATTCCATCATAAAAATAATCTGGCCACTGAAATACATTGTCCTGATCAAATCGAATATCCACTTGATTATAGTCGTACCTAGCACCAACATTTACTTTATACCAGCTATCCGTCAAATAATAATATTGGGCGTAAGCCCCAGAAGAAAAAGACTGACCTTTGCCATTTGGATACCTTGCTAAACCTTGTTCTATTTTGGATTCATTCCCATAATTACTTTCAAAAGCTCTAGAATTTAAGTTATTGTAATTCCCATCAACACCATAATACAATTGATGATTTTTGCTCGTTTTAGAAAAGTCCAATGTCGTATTCGCAATATTCAATAATTCATTTTGCTCTTCAAATAAATCACTATTAAATCTAGATGTAATTCTCACTTCGTTGACATTCTGATAGGCCACAATCCACTGAATTTTGTCGAAAAGTATATTGGTTTCAGTAATATATTTAGCATTCAAACTAGATAAAATTCTTTGTTGAGGACCGTAATTCCACGATGAAAACCTTGGTAAATCGCCACTAGTTTCAGTCAATGCATCATATCTGGGAATGTTAGATGATGTTGAAAATTGATTGTTCCATGTAAGTGTTAGTTGATCAGTCAATTGGAATTTAAATTTCTGAAGAAAGTCATATTGTGTGTAACCGGTAAATTTCAATTGTTCTGGACGATCGTTTAGGACTTGTTCATCTGGAGTATTTTCAGTTCCTTCGCTGACAAACCACGGTCGTAAACCATAAGTCGAAGTATATTTATTTGCTCGATTTTGACCAATCCGCAAGTCATTAAAATCAGTTACAGTAAAAGAAGTCAATGAGCCGAATCTCTTATTTCTATAGGTAAAATCTGCATGAATCGCTCGTTCTTCATTACTGCTTCCATACCGAATATAATAGCCTAAATCGATAGGTTTTTTATTGGCTTCCGCCAAAAGAATATCCTTACTCCTAAAGTGAATCACACCTCCTAATGCATCACTTCCATACATTAATGAACCTGGCCCAAAAATCAGCTCCATCGACCCCAAAATTGCAGGATCAACAGTAATTGCATTTTGTAAATGTCCACTTCTATAAATGGTGTTATTCATTCGAACACCATCGACAACAAGTAATAGTTTATTGGCTTCAAAACCTCTTACAATTGGGCTTCCACCGCCCATTTGGGATTTTTGAATAAATACGCCGGCATTGGCTTGCAAAGCATCTGCGGAAGTTTGAGATGCAGATAATTGAATATCAGCTGCGCTGATTGTAGAGGTTTCATAGGCCAAATCTTCTCTAGCCATATCGGTTCTACCGATAAGCACTACTTCTTCAATAATAAGATCATCAGAAGTCATAATTACATTGAAGTTACGATCCTTTATAT
>CAYOIL010000177.1:0-8485 GCA_964403985.1 uncultured Saprospiraceae bacterium | reverse complement strand
TTAAAGGGAGCGAAACAGCAGTAGAGATTGATGTGGTAGAAAAATATGTAAAAGGAGTAGGGAGTTTTGATGGGCAGGAATAGGGGCAATAATAAACTCCAGTTATCCTACTTCCTAATTTAAATGACAACCAATTTCCCAGAATCTGATACCAGATTTTCATATTCTTGATGAAATTTCACAAATTCACTTTTTCCACCAAAAAAATCTAAAACGAGTTTAGTATTTACAATTTCATTATTTTCAAGAAGTATACTTCGGTAACTATTCCATTTGTCATATAAGTATGAAGTTGTTTTCCCATGTTTCATACTATTCTTATGAATATAATTGAAAAGGTACTCTAATTTAGCCTCAGAATAAACTTGCGACCTTTTGAATGGTCTAGAAAATAGATTTCCATGCCTACCATAACATTTATTTATAGCTTGAGTATAACTATTAAATGCTCCAGAAAAAAATACGGAAATCAATTTATGTATTTCAATGTCTTTATCAATTGAATCGAGATATCGATTTACAGTAATACTCCTTTTACATTTTTCAATTCTTGACAAGTTATGCTGTATTTCTTCTTCAGATTTTACTTGAATTAAAAGATGAAAGTGATTATCTAATAGGGCATAAGCATAGACATCAGCAATTAAATTAAGTTTTGCTTTTAAAAGAAAAAGGAAATATCTACGATTTTTTTCAGTCTTAAAAAGTTTTTCTTTGTTATTCGTTCGATTATATACGTGATAGAACTCACCGAAACCGAACACGGCATTTGTGTTCATAATTTTTCATTGATGGTTAAAAAAGTTGTGTTAATACAAATATAGACTATTTTTGTGATTCAGCCCTGTCAGAGCTTAAGCTCTGACAGGGCTAATGCATAAAATATTTTAATTATCCAAATTTAATTTCATCATGTCCCTCACTCCCTCCAATATGCTCGAGCTTAAAACAACAGCTCCTTCTTTCAACTTAATTGATGTTGTTACTGAAAAAAATGTTAGCCTAAATGATGTTCGAGGTGAACATGGAACTCTTATAATTTTCATGTGTAACCACTGCCCCTTCGTAGTTCATATCATGGAAAAACTAGTTGAACTCTGCGCTGAAACCCAAGAAAAAGGAATGGGAGTTGTCGCTATTTCTAGTAATGATGTTATGAACTACCCTATCGATAGCCCAGGAAACATGGCTATTCTAGCTAAGGAATTAGAATTTAGTTTTCCCTATTTATACGACGAAACGCAAGAAGTAGCTAAAGCATACGATGCAGCTTGTACTCCTGATTTCTACGTTTTCAACAAAGAAGATAAGTTGGTTTATAGAGGTAGAATGGATGAATCAAGACCAGGTAATTCTATTCCCGTAACCGGAAATGACTTAAGAAGTGCAATTGACGCTTCTATCAATGAATCCAAAATTCTTGAAGTTCAATATCCATCAATGGGATGTAATATTAAGTGGAAGTAAGCACATGTTAAGGAAATTGTTTCAATAGTTATTTAGGAATCAAATAGAGATCTTTCACGATTTACGAATGATTAATATTTGTTAACAGAAATATTACTGAAGAACAAAAAGTGTGGATGAAGTGATTTGAGGAGCATGGGGACCCGTTTTCAATTCAATTACAATCGTCAAACATTGGAATAAAAAATAATTAATTTACTAACTTTCTAAAAACACCTGTAATTCTTTTACAAACTGACCCACATGATAACCATCTGCTAATGCATGATGCGCATGGACTGAAACAGGCATGAAAAATTTGCCTTCAATTTCTGTTATTTTACCAAATGTTACCTTTGGACAACTATCTTCACGAGAAAAACTCCTTGCATGTGAAACCGATGTAAAATCTAACCAAGGCATTGTTGAATAATGTACTAAATCAGCGCCTTCTTTACTGAGATTAAGACCTGACGAAGCACGGATACTTTCTATTTCCTTTTGGGCGAAAGCCCGAAAATCATTAAAACCTTCTTTATGAGGTATAATACTGAAACCAAATGTTTTATCCTCTCTCGCAATAGTCGTCGAAACATTTATTATATCGAAAAGAACAACTTTATCTCCTTTAATCCTTAATCGCAAATTATCGATTGAATTAATGGCAAGGGAGGCACAATGTAAATATTTAAGGAATAATGACTCCTTATTTTGTTTACACTTAGCAACCAATTTTGTAATGTCCAGCTTCACACATACACCGAAAAACGGCTCCTCAAAAGTTTTAAAAAAGTGATAATGCTCTTTTCTTTCCCAATTTTCTATGTCAATTTCCTTATACATCTATAACTGTTCAACCCATTCTTCCCACTCCTCCTCTAAGGCATTAATCTCCTTCACAACCTCCCCTATTTTTACCGAAAGCTCATTAATTTTATCCAGATTGTCTAAATTTTCATTCAACTCCTCACTATACTTAGCCTTGATTTTTTCTTTGTCTGAGATCTTTTTTTCTATTCGTTTTACATTATTCTTAATGATCTGCTCAGGTGCTTTTTTAGTTTTTTTCTCTTTGGGTTGGGACCCAAAATTATCTGAAGTATTGCGCGATTCTTCTAGCGAAATCTGTTGCCTCGCTTTCCATTCCGAATATGACCCATTGAAATCTTTGACTTTTCCTTCACCTTCCAAAATAAATATATGATCCGTCAATTTATCCATAAAATATCTATCGTGGGTAATAATCACAAGGCATCCTGGAAATTCCATAAGATAATCTTCCAAAATATTTAAAGTGATAATATCCAAATCATTGGTCGGCTCATCAAGTATCAAAAAGTTGGGATTCGTAATTAAAATTGTCAATAAATACAATCTCCTTTTCTCTCCACCACTCAACTGAGATATATAAACTTGCTGTTGTGGACGTGGAAATAGAAAACGCTCCAGAAGTTGCTCCGCTGATAGTTTCATCCCTTTTTCCAATGGAATATACTCAGCAACATCTCGAACAACATCTATCACACGCTTATCCTCCGACACATCCAATCCTTCTTGATTATAATATCCAAATCGTATCGTTTCACCTATTATCACCTTCCCTTCATCCGGGCGTAATTCACCAGTAAGCAAATTTATGAAGGTAGATTTACCAGATCCATTCACTCCAGAAATCCCTACACGTTCATTCTTCTTAAACTTATATGAAAAATTTTGGATCAAGTTCTTATCACCAAAAGCTTTTGATACATTATGAAATTCTGCGATCTTGCTCCCCATTCGTTCGGGAACAATATGGAACTTCATTATAGATTCGTGCTTAAAATTATTCTTCTCAGCCTTTATCTTTTCGAATTGTTCGATTCTAGATTTAGCTTTAGTTCCTCGTGCTTTTGGTTGTCTCCTTACCCAGTCTAGTTCTTTTTTAAATAGTTTATTCAACTTGTCATTTCTGACCGATTGATTACTTTTTCTCTCTTCACGCTTCTCCAAATAATCGCTGTAAGTACCACGAACATGATAAAAAGTCCCTTCATCAAGTTCCACAATCACGTTACACACACGTTCAAGAAAATACCTATCGTGAGTCACCATAAACAAGGTTAATGTAGGCGAAGACAGATATTCTTCTAACCATTCAATCATTTCTATATCTAAATGATTGGTGGGCTCATCAAGAATTAAAACATCAGGATTTTGAATTAATATTTGAGCAAGAGCAACTCTCCTTCTTTGACCTCCTGAAAGGCTTCCAATTTCTTGTTGAAGATCTTCGATTTTTAAACGAAAAAGAATCTCTTTCACTTTAGCTTCAATATCCCAAGCCTTAAGATCCTCTATTTTTGAAACACATGCATTAATACGTTCCGGATCATTTTTGGCAACTGCCAATTCATAATTTTTTACTGCTTGAACTTCAGGAATATCGCTATCCATAATCGTATCAAGTACTGACATATCCTTTCTAAAATTGGGTTCTTGCTTGAGGTATGCAATATTCAATTCTTTCCGAATACTTACCTTTGCATTCTCTCCTTCAGGCATAATTTCACCCCCTATTAACCTCAAAAAGGTAGACTTTCCACTTCCATTTTTAGCGACAAGTGCTATTCTATCTCCTTTATTAATCAAGAGATTTACATCTTGAAAGAGCACCTTTTCACCATAAGAAATTGATGCATTTTCGACTTGGATATAATTCATAGTTGCGAAGTTAACCCAATGAGTGGATTATCCATAAGTAGTCCAATGAAATTAGTGATTTAAAATACAAGAAAAACCTATATTTGCGCCCTATATTTTCTAGAGGAATTCAAGAAAACTGGAAAAAACGTGAATAAAATGACAATTAAAGAAATTTTAGCAAGCCCTAATGTAGGAAGTGAATACACAATTGAAGGTTGGGTAAGGACATTCAGAGGTAATCAGTTTTGTGCAGTAAGTGACGGCACAACAATAAAAACACTACAAGTTGTAGTCGACAGAGATTCTACGGATGAAAGTCTATTGAATAGAATTAAAACTGGAGCGGCAATAGTTGCGAAAGGAACTTTAATTGCATCGCAAGGTGCTGGCCAAGCTGTGGAATTGCAAGCAAAATCAGTAGAGATTGTTGGAGATTCTGATGCATCAACTTATCCATTGCAACCTAAAAAACACAGCTTAGAATTTCTAAGAGAAATTGCACATTTACGTTTTAGGACCAATACATTTGGCGCTATTTTTAGAATTAGACATGCTGTTTCGTATGCTATTCATAAGTTCTTCAACGACAAAGGATTTTTCTACATTCACAGCCCTATTATTACGGGAAGTGATGCGGAAGGAGCTGGAGAAATGTTTCAGGTCACAACTTTGGATATGAAAGATGTTCCTAAGAATGAGGAAGGCGAAATTGACTATAAAAAAGACTTTTTTGCAAAAGCTACTAATTTGACAGTAAGTGGTCAATTAGAAGCTGAATTGGCTGCCTTGGCATTGTCGAAGGTGTATACATTCGGACCAACTTTCCGAGCTGAAAACTCGAACACCTCTAGACATTTAGCTGAATTTTGGATGATAGAACCAGAGGTCGCATTTGCGGATATACATGACAACATGGATTTAGCAGAAGACATGCTGAAGTATGTAATTACGTATTGTTTAGAGCATTGTGCGGATGATATTAATTTTTTGGACAAAAGACTTGAAAACGAAGAAAAATCTAAGCCACAAGCACAACGTGCTCCAGCATTAATTGAAAAATTAAACTTTTGTATATCCAATGATTTCGAACGAGTTTCGTATTCTGAGGCAATCAAGATTTTAATGAATTCTAAGCCTAATAAGAAGAAAAAATTCCAATTTGTAATTGAAGAATGGGGAGCAGATCTTCAAAGCGAGCACGAAAGATATTTGGTTGAAAAGCATTTCAAGAAACCCGTTATTTTAATTGATTACCCTAAGGACATTAAGTCGTTTTATATGAGACAAAATGACGATGGGAAAACGGTTGCAGCAATGGATATTTTATTCCCAGGAATCGGTGAAATAATTGGTGGTTCTCAAAGAGAGGAACGTCTAGACAAATTGGAACAACGAATGGAAGAGATGCATATTCCTAAAGAAGAAATGGAATGGTTTCTAGATACAAGACGATACGGAACTTGTCCACATTCAGGCTATGGTTTGGGCTTTGAACGATTGGTTTTATTTATTACAGGTATGGCTAATATACGTGATGTAATACCTTTCCCGAGGACTCCAGGGAATGCTTCAATCTAAAATAAAGCTTTTATAGTCGAAATATTTTGGGCTTTAAGCCCAAAAATTATATCTAGCATATACTTAAGAAGAAAAATAACACGTTAATTTCATCTTAAAAAAGGAAGAAAAGGAACACTTTGTGTATGAAATCCTATTGATAATTTCGTTGTTATACCAGTTAACTCACTAAAAACGAACCATTATTGGGTAATCTATTGTTTTGTAGTTACATTTGTTAGTAAGCAATTGATTTGTATTCAATTACAGTTAAAACGCCAAAGTATTTTTATGTATAAATTTTACGCAATCTTGTTCTGTAGCCTTTTTGCTTTTTCAAGCATTAACGGTCAAACAGTTATTAAATTAGCTAATCCATCTTTTGAGGATAATCCACACTCTGGTGGAGTAGATGGATATTCGATTAATGGGTGGAGCGATTGTGGAAGGATGTATTTTGAAAGCGAAACTCCGCCAGACATTCATCTAGGAATGGATCCAAATAGTAATTACGAACCATTTTTTGGTGTAAAAAAACCTTCTTCTCATGGATTCACATTTTTGGGTTTTGTAGTGAGAGATAATGAAACTTATGAGTCTGTCACACAACGATTACCCAAACCAATAGAAGGTGGAAATTGTTATAGCTTCAGTATTGATTTATCTAGATCATTAACTTATTTAAGTCCATATCCAGGCAATGGAAATTCCAAAATGTATACAAAACCAGTAGTTTTAAGGATTTATGGAGGATCAACACCATGTGGTAAAAGAGAATTATTAGCTGAATCAACACCAGTTAAAAATAGTGAATGGGAGACTTATGATTTTAAATTTACTCCGAAACAAACTCATAGGTACTTTTCAATAAGTGCCTTTTATAAAGTCCCGGTTTTGATTCCTTATAATGGTAACCTGTTAGTTGATAATGCTTCGGACATTGTTCAAATCCCTTGTCCTGACGAAGAGGTAGAAGAGCCTGAAGAAATAATTGCAGAAGAACCTGTAGTGAAAAAAGATCCACCTAAAAAACAAGCTATTGTTGAGGAACCAGTGGAAGAAGTTGTAAAATTTGTACCTCCACCACCTGTGATTGAAGAGACAAAGCCAAAAATGGTAATCAACAAAGAGCTTGACAAGGCTACGCTGAAGAAAGGTCAGATTATAAAAATAAAGAATTTATATTTTGATGCAGATTCCATCGTTGTAAACCCTAAGTCAATTCCTGCATTAGAAGAATTAGCAAGTTTTCTAAAATATTATCCAGAAGTGGTAATTGAAATAGGCGGTCACACCAATGGTAGACCGACACATGAGTTTTGTGATTCATTAAGTGAGGCTAGAGCTAAATCAGTAGCTCAATTTTTATACAATAAAAACATTCCTTACAATCAGGTAGAATATAAAGGATATGGTAAAAGACAACCTGTTGCAAGTGATAGATATGCAGAGGGTCGACAGAGAAACCAGCGAGTAGAGATAAAAGTGTTAAGTGTAGATTCGTAAGGGAAGAATTCATAAAATGTAAAATATAATAGGTTTGTACAAATTGTTGTACAAACCTATTATTTTATCTAAAAATTGTAAGAAATTACAAAGTTCATGCGGTGTTGATTATGAACTTCTCCACCTCTTAGATGTAAAGGAGGAACAGTCATATAAAATTTTGAATCTCCATAATCTTCATATCTAACACCAAATTCAAAATTTTTAAGTAAATAAGCTATTTCTACTAAAAATATAACATCATTATAGTAGAAATGAGGCAATTCTTCATTTCTAACCTTATATTCTCCTAATGATGAATTTAATGTCTTTGATAAATAGACAGCATAACCTAACCCAATTCCTAACTTAAAATCATTTAAAATTTTAATTCCAGCACTCAGCTCTGGAACTATCAAATAATTTTGCATCACGATATCATCTGCAATATCATTATTTGGTAAATTTAATTTGTTCGCTATGAAAATTCTTTCTATCTGTAATTTCGTACCAAAATTAACATAAAACAATTTTTTATCACCTAAAAACTGAGAATATGAAGGCCTTAAAAAGAAGAATTTAGTCCGTAGTGGCATTGATTCCTGAGGGATGTAATTGTTTGTGTCGTCTAATTCAACATTGAATTTATAGAAATTTTCCAATTCAAATCCTACTCCGCTTTGCAAACTGAATTGCCCCCAACTTGAATGATTGTATGACAATAAAACCAGTGAACATAAAAATAACTTACAATAAAAACTGACATCCACCATTATCGAGACTTATTTCACAATTATAATCTAAAAATCCTTCTGCATAATTATCAAAAACAGCTTCGGATATGCAATAATAATTATCAGGAGTTCGAGTATCAACGCAAAATCTCTCAAAATCACTTATTTCAGCTTTTTTTGAATCTATTTCTTCAACAGTATAATCATGAGAAAATACAACTTGGCCTAACCAATTATCCTTTCTTACTTGAAATGAATAATCAATCCATATCTTATTTGCTCTAACATTCCACCAAAAGCCAAATCTATATCTTTGATATTTATTTTCAGCTTCAATAGCTACTTCATAAATTGTTCCAGTACCGCACTGATTTGAAAAATAACTATCCCACTCTAATTCAGCACTGCATTTTATTCTTCTATTTGATGCTTCATCTGTACAAGTTCCAGATAATCTTGTTTCAATTTTTGATTCTAATTCCAAAATCTTGTAAGGGAAATTAGAAATATCCATACCAAAAATAAAATCACTTACTGGCACAGAATATCTCTTATTATCAGAATAGACATATATATAG
>CAYOIL010000176.1:0-8495 GCA_964403985.1 uncultured Saprospiraceae bacterium | reverse complement strand
CTGTGTAGATACACAAGAAAAAGTAAATAAAAGTCCGAAAATCACTATAATTATATGCCTATACATCTTTTAAATTTTCAACAAATATACAAAGATGATTTGGTGAAAAACATACATATAACAAAAAATATTAATATATTTACATCTATATTTCAACTAATGAGAATAATATCCTTCCTATCTCTAATTTTATTTTTGGCTTTAAGCCAAAATGCCTTATCACAAAACACTTTACGTGTTATGATAGATGCTGGACATGGAGGAAAAGACAATGGAACGACGGGTTTAAATTCTACTGAAAAAGACATTGTCCTAGACATCGCTAAACTTCTAAAAGCTAAATCTAACAGCGAAATAGAACTTTTTTTAACTAGAGATTCTGACACTTTTATTAAATTAAAAAAAAGAGCTCTCTTGGCCAATGACAATTCTATTGACCTTTTCATTTCTCTACATTGCAATCATATAAATCTTTCTTATGTAAATGGAACCGAAGTTTTCGTTTATAGTAGCTCAAGTGAACATTCAGACCATGCTTTAGTCTCTAGAGAAAATAATGAAATGTATGAAGATTATGAACAAGAAGTAGACATGTCATTTATTCTAGGAGAAATGTCTGAATCTGCATACTTCCAGCAATCCATTTCTTTTGGAGAACAAGTAGTCTTAGCATTTGAAAACCAAAACAAACTAAAACAAAGAGGATTAAAACAAGCAAACTTCAGAGTGCTAAAACACCTTGAAATGCCTGGAATTTTATTAGAAATAGCATATTTAAGTAACCCGTCAAATGAAGCATACGTTTTAAGTGAAAATGGTAAAATAGAAATTGCTGAAGCTATTTGGGAATCTATTGAAAAATATCGATTGAGTATTATTGATTCACCTTCTGTTAACCTACTGACTAATAACAAGTAATTGACTTTCCTAAATAAAAGAATGTATAATTCATTTCAATTTTAAACAATGAAAAGTACAGACTTTGATTTTTTTTTGAGGTAATAAATTAGATTTTATTAAGTCAATTAAATAACAATTGAACATAGGTGTAATGTACCAAACGTATTTAAATATAAAGACTGTAATTATTTTTATAAAAAAAATTACATCAATTTATAAGGTTCATACGTTATTATAACTTTAGGTTTGCACAATAAATATGAAAGACTGAAAATATTGATATATGCGTAAAGAAGTTAAAATAGGAGCATTGGTTTTAGCAGTTGCAGCCGTTATGATATGGGGCTTTAACTATCTTAAAGGTCAAGATTTATTCGCAAAAAGTTTAAGTCTTGAAACCAACTACTCATTTGTGGACCAATTATCAGCTTCATCACCTGTACTTATTAATGGTGTGAAAGTAGGTAATGTGACTGATGTAATTCTTGATAACAATAATGTCAAAAACGTAATTGTTCGATTTACAATTGAAAATGTAGAGCATGTTCCTAAAAATGCTGTAGCCGTATTATCAAGTATTGGTTTAATGGGCGGAAAAGCTTTGACAATTGAATTTGAAAAGCCTTGCTTTGGAAATGGAGATTGCCTTGAAGATGGAGATAAACTTGCTAGTGAGTCTTTGGGTTTAATGGCCTCTATGCTTGGAGATGGAGCAATTGATGGAGCAATGGAATCAGCTCAAATGAAGATTCAAGAAATGATGGGAAGTGGAGATGGTAATATGCAAGGAGATTTTTCAATTATTATGTCCGACTTAAAAGTTTCAGTAGCTAACTTAAATGATATAACGACTAAAATAAATAAGGTTCTAGCAAGTTCAGCATATGATGTAAAGAATGTCTCTTCGAATTTAAGTAAACTTAGTAATACATTAAATGACAACAATCAACGAATAGAGTCGATACTTATGAATGTTGAGTCAGTTACTAATGATTTAAAATCGGCTAATGTATCTGGTGTTGTAGCTTCTGCAAATACGACAATGACTTCTGCTAATGATGCTATTTCTGACATAAAGAAAACTATTGCTACAACCAATGAATCAATGGCTAAAATCACTGAAATAGTGGAGAAAGTTGAAAATGGAGAAGGTTCTCTAGGTCTTTTAATCAATGATAAAGAACTTTATAAAGAATTAGAAAACACAAGCGAAGAAATCGGATTATTACTACAAGATGTAAGATTAAACCCTAAGAGGTATATAAATGTATCTGTATTTGGTAAAAAGCAAAAAGAATATACTTTACCTGAAGATGACCCAGCTGCTCAGTAAAAAGTAATAATTAAATAATATTTACTTCACATTCTAGTTTAATACCAAATTCTTTTTCGACTGTAGATTGGACTCTCAAAGCGTGTTCATAAATTTCTGAACCACTTGCATCACCATAATTAACAATTATTAAGGCTTGATTTTCATAGCTACCTGTATGTCCATATCTTTTCCCTTTGAATCCACATTGCTCAATTAACCATCCAGCCGGTATTTTAACAAGATCATCAGAAACTTCGTAAAAAGGCACTTTTTCATAGTCCTTTTGAATCGAATCAAGAACTTTTACTTCTACTATAGGATTCTTAAAAAATGAACCACTATTACCTAATTCTATAGGGTCAGGCAATTTCGATCGTCTTATTTCAATAACTGCATCACTAACATCTTTGGCTGTTGGCGAAGAAATATTTTTGTCTAACAATACTTTTTCAATAGCACCATAAGAAGTGTTAACTGCTTTTAAATCTTTAGAAAGTTTTAGAGTAACATGAGTAATAAAGTATCTTCCTTTATTTTCAGGCTTTTTGAAAAATGAAGTCCTATAACCAAATTCACAATCTTCTGTATTGAATGTAATCAATTCTTTATTGATCATGTCATAAGCCGTCAACAAATAAAACACATCTTTTAATTCAACACCATAAGCCCCAATATTTTGAATGGGTGATGCACCTACGGTACCCGGAATTAGTGAAAGATTCTCTATACCAGAAAGCCCTTGGTCTATGGTCCATAATACAACTTCATGCCAATTCTCCCCTCCTCCTATTTGGACCCAAGATTCACCTACTGATTGTTGGACTATCCGTTTTCCTTTTATTTCATTTTTTAAAACTGGGACACTGATATCTTTAGTAAGCAATAAATTTGACCCACCTCCTAAAATAAAATATTCCTCAATTGTTTTAAAATCGAATAATTCTAATTCATTTCTTTTGGAAATATATTCAACTTTAGGTGCAGAAACATCAACACCAAAAGTATTATAAGCCTTTAGACTGGGCATATTAGATCTTTATAATTTCTTCCTCTTCCTTATTACCATCAGGATTAAGGTTAAAATCTGGCAATTTCATAAAAGGAATACTAAAAGTTGTGTTCATTCCTAGATTTAGCACATTTGATGAAGCATCAGCATTAAATCCATATCGGACAAAAAACTCTTGAATTTTGGACTTGGTTCCAGTTCCATAAGAAATCTCAACCACATAGTTTTGAAATAATTCTCTGTTTACTCCTTGCGCTCTTGCTGCAGAAGATAGTCCATACCACTCTGTTCTACTCCACTGTATTCCTCCACCTATACTCCATCCCCAATTATCTTCTTCTACAATCCCAAATCCACTTAATCCTCTAAAATTTAATTTAGCTAACACTGGAAATGCAATTGATCCCAATCCTTTATATTCTTCAATATTCAAAGCCAAGGCTCCTGAATTCGCATACGACTCTACACTTAAAGAAAAAGCTGGAGCTCCAACAAATACCTTCAAGCCTAAGTTTCCATTTAAAAGAGCTGATCCTGCAGAACGATCTGCACCTGAACCATCCAATGGATTAACATAACGATGGTACCAATCTCCCCCTGAAACTACACCAATATTAAATTGACTATAGCTGGTTTGTAACAGAAAGCTGAACAATAGGATATATAAGATTCTCATATTTAATTTTTTTCTAATAAGTAAATGTACTAAAGTTTATTCATATTGTAGCCTTGCCAAGCCTGCATAAGTACCATTTTGTTTATCAAACAATTCTTCATGGGTTCCTTCTTCAACAATTTTTCCATCATCGATTACTATAATATTGTCAACATTCTTGATTGTTGAAAGTCTATGCGCTATAATTATAGATGTTCTATTCTGCATTAAATTTTCTAATGCTTCTTGGACCAATCTCTCACTTTCTGTATCTAGAGCACTCGTAGCTTCATCTAATATTAATATTCTAGGATCTTTTAATATTGCACGAGCAATAGCCACTCTTTGCTTTTGACCACCTGACAACTTCACCCCTCTTTCACCTACTGTTGTTTCAAATTGATCAGGAAATTTCATGATAAAATCATAACAATTAGCTTGCTTTGCAGCTTCCATTACTTCTTCATCAGTTGAATTTGGTTTTCCATATTTTATGTTTTCTAATAATGTACCTCCAAATAATAATATTTCTTGGGGAACAATAGCTAAATTCTTTCTAAAAGCAGTAAAATCCGATTCTGTAATATTTTTGCAATCAACAGTTATACCTCCACTCTCCAAATCATAAAATCGCATCAACAATTGAACGATGGTACTTTTACCAGATCCACTTTGGCCAACAAGTGCAGTTTTTGAGCCAGCAGACACCTTAAAACTGATACCCTTTAAAATAGGGAAATCTGAACGAGTAGGATATGAAAAATGTACATCTGTGTATTGTATATCTCCTTTAATATCAAGTTTTTTTACAGACTCAATATCTAATTCACTATCAAGTTTCAGTATATCACGAATTCTTTCTGTGCCTCCTATTGCTGAAACTATTTCAGCATAAAAATTCCCTAATCCAGCAATTGCACCACCTATAAACCCTGTGTAAGCAATAAAGGTAACTAGATCACCAATAGACATTTTATTTTGTGCAACATAGTTTGCCCCCATCCATAAAACAAAAAATAAGCCACCAAATATAAGAACCACAATAAATGTAGAGAACCCACCTCTTACTCGTGCAAGACTTAAGGAAATCCCTACTAAACTCCTTATTTTCGAATTATATCTATTGGATTCAAAGCCTTCATTTGTAAAAGACTTGACTGATTTGATATTATGTAAAGATTCTTCAACAACTACATTAGTATTAGCAAGTTCTTTTTGCCTATTCTTTGATAATTTCCTTAAATATCTACCAAAAAACAAAGCTCCTACAACCACCACTGGAAAAGTAGCCAACATAATAAGAGAAAGCTTAGGCGTTAAGACCATAAGCAAACTAATTCCAATTATTAGGATAAAAACTTGCCTGAAAAAATTTAATAGCGTGAATGAAAACACAGATTGTAATTGAGCTACGTCCGAAGAAATCCTCGACATTAACTCTCCTACTCTATTCTCCTCAAAAAAGAAAATCGGCAAACTGACCATTTTTGCATAGAGTGCCATTCTTAGGTCTGCCATAGACTTTTCACTAACAACAGCATTTAACCATACTTGCGAATAGGAAACAAAACCTTGAACGATTATAATAAGAATCAATAGTTTACCAATATCATTTAAGTCCAAGCCATATCGATCAGTTCCAGTGGAAATATCAGTAAGAACTCCAGCTAAAAAAGGGAAAGTCATTGTTGTCAAGCTACTTAAAATAAGCATAACAAATGCTCCTATCAAATACCATTTATATGGCTTAATAAACTTAAAAATCTGTAAAGAGTCTATAAATTCTTCACGCGAAACTCTTTTTTTATCCTTTGAATCGTCTGTGTTTATTGATTCTCTTCTTCTACTCATATATTTTCTAATTCGCCCTCATAAATCACACCAGATGACGGAGTTTCTTTTAATTCAAGTTTACATAACTCTGGCAAAAGAGGTTTTAAATTTCGCCATATCCATACAACAATTACTTCTGCCGTTGGGTTTTCAAGACCTGGAATATCATTCAAATATTTATGGTCAAGAAGAGAATCTATTTGCTTCCAAGCCTTTTTCATGTCACCATAATCCATTACCCAGCCAACTACCGGATCCAATGGCCCATCAATAAAAATCTTTATGTGATAAGTATGCCCATGAAGGTTTTTGCACTTATGTCCTTCAGGAACGTTGGGGAGAAAATGAGCAGAATCAAAACTGAATTCTTTGTAGATAATCATAAATAAAAGTATGTAACACAAATGTAAAGCTAATTCACTATTCCGTTGGATTTTTAATTCTTTTTATACAAGAACTATAAATCTATTTCACACCAATCACCTTCTTGAATCTCTATATTTTTTCTTCTACCTTTCACTAAAGGACCGTAATTTTTCGCTAAGTAATTCACCATCAATACTTCACACAATCCAAGATCTTGTAAACCTTGGGTTTCTTGCATCTATTTCAACATGTTCATCTAATATTAAATCAGCGGATAAATTAACATCTTTTTTAGCATGTGAATTTGCAACTTTCGAAGTAGTTATTTTCACTGGAGACTTCCTGCCACAAATAATTAGCATAACCTATAATTGCGTTTTTGATTATCTCTAGATACTTATTCATTATTCTAAAAATAAAAAAAGGGAACATTACATTCCCTTATCTTTTAAAAATTCACAATAAATAATCAGTCTTACGACCTTTTACTAAAGGAAATTGACTTTACCTGAACCAAGTTCATAATATGCTGGTACTATCTTTAACTTACCTTCTACAACAGCATTTCGAATAATTGATGATCTTGCTTGCAGTTCATCTACAGTTAATTCTGCATTCTTCTTTACTACTTCTGTTACAGTTGCATTATCTCCGCATGCATGAATAGCAGGATTGATATGAGCAAGTAAATGGTTTAGATTATAACCATTGTCTCCACCACCAATTGCAGCAGTAACTGCTCCACAACTTTCATGTCCCATAACAACTATTACTGGTGTACCTATATGTGCAACTGCGTATTCTATACTTGCAATTGTTGAACTATTAGCAACATTACCAGCTACTCTAAGCACGAATAATTCTCCTAGTCCTGAATCGAAAGCAAGTTCTGGAACTACTCTTGAGTCAGCACAACTTAATACTATAGCCCACGGGTCTTGACCTGAAGTAAGGTCATCTCTTCTTGAACTATTTTGTAACATTCCATCAAGTTTATCAGCTACAAATCTTTCATTTCCTGCTGCTAATCTATCTAATACTTCTTGTTGAGTCATCTTCTTTAGATTTAATTAGTTTATAAGTGTTTAATTATTTTCAATTTCTGAATATTCTTCATTCAATTCATAGTCCATTTTACAAGCTGGACACGTTCCCATTTCAGTACTTCCAGAATCTTTACAATACATTGGACAAATGTATTTGGATGTGTATTCCTTACCTTTTATTGACGTCTTTTCAATCTTATTCTTACCAGTATTTGCTGAATTACAAGAACTAATTGACAAACTAATTAAAAAGCAAAAGGACAGAGTTAATATTTTTAATAATTTCATTGATTGGTTAACAGTTTTTATTGTGTAATGTTTTAGAAAAATAGACTTTTTACGAACGATTGATATAGTTTTACAATAACTTCTTTAAGAACATTAACAAGTTCTTTTCCATTTGATCAAAGACTCCATCCGATTCGAAAATACCTTTAACATTGTCGATTAATTCCATTTTCTTATCAGCTGTATCACAATGAAATTTTGCAGCATCTATAATCTTTTGAATTCGTTCATAATCAGCATCTTTAGAAAATTCATCATATATCTTTTTATAAGTATCTTTACTTAATTCTTTTGTTATTACTTCTTGCTCATCTTGCGAAAACACCATATCTCCGTGTGATGCTTCTAACAAAACATAGGCTTTAAACTCATCGTAATTCCAATTCATAATCTATTTTTTTTTGCTCAAATTTAATATAAAATAACAGTATCAATCCTCACAAAATTCAACTTAATAAAATAATAACTTTCTAAATCTTCTCTTGGGTGTAATGTAACTTTACATATAATTTTGGGCTTTAAGCCCAAAACTAATAAGATTCTGCAAAATGCAACAAAACTCCGCTTGGATCCCAAATATAACAGACGATTGCATGTTCTTCCTTTTTCGGTGCAGTAATCTTCGTTTTTGAAAATTTCGATAAATTAAGCTTCTCCAATATTTCATTGTAAAATGCATGAACATCGGTTTTATCAATGTAAATCATAAAATTACAAGCCCATTTTTTAACATAAAAATTTTGCAATAAAAATCTTTGATTAGCTAACTCCAACTCCGCTAATTCATCTTCTTTTACCCAATTCTCTTTCCAACCTAAAAGCTTATAAAAACAAAGCGAAAGTTTAAAATCTTTAGCAGGCACGAATATTTTAACATCCTTAAATTCCATCAAACATAGATTAAAAAAAGGCCAACCAAATGAATGGTTGACCTCCGTTAGTTGTTTAAAACTGATCTTGTTGAGACTCGTTATTGAATGACAACAAATCTTTTTATTATTCTTTGATCATTCTGAGTGATTACTACATAGTAAACACCAGGTGTCATGTCAGTAGTATTCTGTGTAAATAATGTTTTACCAA
>CAYOIL010000175.1:1251-8531 GCA_964403985.1 uncultured Saprospiraceae bacterium | reverse complement strand
GTAGAAATCGATATTATAATTTACAATAAATCGAATTGGTCCAAAGGATATGGGTCTAGTTCTGTAAAACTCATGTCTGCTTATCTAGAAGAAAAGTATCATGTAAAATCTATTTATATAGAAGTCCATAGTGAAAATCTAAGAGCAGTCAAGGCATATGAAAAAGCTGGTTTTGAAAAATCAGAGGTTAAAGAGGATAACGGGCAGACATATTTTAGGTTGCAAAGAGAAAATAAATTTCTCAATTAGTAGAATTCTATATCCTACATGTTCGCATAAATAACATACGTTGGTTTAAAATAAATCAGTCATCTTACTATTCCGATTCAACTTAGCGACGACTTAAATATGAAAACATGAACATTAAAAAAGTAAATCTCAAAGATAAGTTTGATAAAGTTAATGAGTATTGGTCACCAAAAATCGTAGGAGAGCTTAATGGTCAACATGTGAAAATTGCTAAAGTAAAAGGTGATTTTATAACACATCAACATGACAATGAAGATGAATTATTCTTCGTAAATAAAGGGACTTTATTTATTGAATTAGAAAACGAAACCTTAGAAATCAATACAGGTGAAATGGTTGTTATTCCAAGAGGAGTCCCACATCGGCCATATGCGAAAGAAGAAGTTGAAATTGTATTATTTGAACCTGCAACAACGATAAATACAGGTAAAGAAATTAATGAGCTTACAAAAACAGATTTAGAAAAAATTTAAGAATCTTGATTATCTCATTTTAGGACGTCTTCTTTTACTACTTCCACCTTGAGACATTCTTCCACCTCTTGTTCCGCCCATCATTCTTTGTTGAGCTTTAATCTGTCCACTTTGATTCATTGCTTTTTCAAAAACGCTAATTTGTTCTTTTAGTTCAGGTTGAGTAACCTTCAATTTTTTAAGAATTTGCATTTGTTTTTTAGCTAGAGCCCATTTCTGCTTAGAAGCGTTAATGTTACTTAATTGCAAATAAACCATCGCTTTCTCATTGTCTGAAGGTAAGTTCAGAGCCAATGCTTTGTTAAATAAGTCTTCGGCTCTATTATTATCCTTTTGTTGAGTAGCAATAGACCCTTGCATTATATAATACATTGCTCTATTTGTTACGTAAAGTAATTTTGGGAAAAAAGTAAGTTTCAGTCTATTTTCAGCACCTACAAAATCTTGTCCTTGAACTAATTGCCCTGCACTTGCGACTGTTCCTAAGAAGAAATACCCTATTAATAGAATTATTCCACCTAGAATAAATGGGAATCCATACCAGAAGCCCATAGTAGCGGACATTATGGTACCACCTATGATACCTAAAGCGATAAGAGCAAATCTTAAATATATATTGATAATAAACATAGCTATCTTTTGAACAAAGATAGGGAATTAAAGACTCCTAGCTGTCCTTATTATCGTCAAACGGCAAAATTAAATCTTTGGAATTGTTTCTTACATTACCTACTGCTGGTGAAACTTTGTAAGCTTTCATCAAGTCCGAAGGATAGGGCTCAATAATTTTCATTACTTCTTGAGCGGATAAGGTTGTATCAAGCCATATTTTTTCTTGTTCTGGGAGTAAAATAGCAGGCATTCTATCATGAATGTCTTTCATTAATTCATTAGGCCCTTGGGTTATGACCGTAAAACTAAAAATGGATTCTTGAGTATCTTTATTGTACCATTTTTCCCATATTCCTGCGACAGAGAATATGTCAACATTGGTTGTTGTTATCCTGTAAGGTGTTTTATTTTTTCCTTCTCTTTTCCATTCATAAAACCCATCCATAGGAATAATACAGCGTCTTGATTCAGCGGCTTTTTTAAAACTTGGCTTTTCCAGAAGCGTTTCACTTCTGGCGTTAATCATTTTATATCCTATTTTCACATCTTTCGCCCAAAAAGGAATAAGCCCCCATCTAAAAAGGTGAATTTTTTCGGGTTCCTCATTTGTTATAACAGGACACATATGAGTAGGAGCGACATTGTAGTTTGGAAGCGGGTTATATCGTTCTAGTTCGTCACTATAAAATGTGGCATTGAATCTCTTTTCAATTTCCTTTTCATTCTTTGTAAGACTAGATCTACCGCACATTAGTCTTGCTTTCTATGAACATAAGAATCAATTCCTTGATTTTTCAAATCAGAAGAAGTAGCTTTTGCTGTATTTCTAGAATCATATTTTCCAGCACATATAGAATGATACTGAGATTGATCAAAGTATACAATTTCAGCATTACTGTATCCCATCCCCTTAAGTTTTTGGATCATTTTTCTAGCATTGTCTTCTAGTAAATAAGACCCAGCAATAACGAGGTAATCACCATAAGACGATGTTGTATTATTACTTGAAGAAGAAGTGAAAGTTTTTGTTGGAACAGGCTTTTTTCTAGGTTCCAGTCTTGTCTTTTCTGGTTCAGAAGATGTGTAATCACCAGCTACGTAATCGTCATCCTCTTCAACTTCATCCGAATCCTCATTATCGTTTACAGAATTGTACATGTCAGAGTCCGAATCATCTATGTCCGAAGAACTATTTTCTCCTTCAAATTCATCTTCAGTATAATCAATACCTCCTAGCTCTTCTTCCGTTAATTCAACGGAATCTTCACTGTAAACAGGCTTGTTATTATTACAAGAGTTTAATAAAATACTTACCCATATATATAGTAAAAACAATGCCGTCCCAGAAAGTGTAATTTTTAAATATCTCATCCTTAATTCAATTACATATTAAAATAATTCGCAATATATAAAATATTTCATTACAGTTGGTTGAATTGTTTCTTAATTAACATATATATAAAATTACATGTTTGGGTTTAAGCCAAAATCAATGTTTGCTCGATGACAAATACTATGTTATAATTATCTTTGGTCAATTATTAAGGCCTTAAAAACGTTTAAGAGATATAGTTTTTTCACAATTGGAAATTAGTAGATATGAGAGTGTTTATAATTGTATTATCATTATTCATTTTGGGCGTAAGCCTGAACGCACAACAGCGAGTAGAATTAGGTGCTATTAATTGGATGCGAAATTATGATGAGGCGACAAAAATGGCGCAAGAGCAGGATAAACCAATTCTCATTCTTTTTCAAGAAGTTCCAGGCTGTTCAACTTGTCGAAATTACGGTAAGAATGTTCTTTCTCATCCTTTGATAGTGGAAGCTATTGAAGACTTATTTATTCCATTAGCAATATATAATAATGAAACAGGGCATGATGAAAAAATATTGAAAAAATTCAATGAACCTAGTTGGAATAATCCCGTAGTTCGAATTCTGTCAACTGATGGCGATCAATTGGTGCCAAGAGTAGCAAGGGAGTATTCTGCTTATCAATTAGTACGAGCGATGAACACAGCATTGGGAGCAGATGATAGGCAAATTCCAGGTTATTTAAACTTACTAGAGGAAGAATTGTCAGCTATAGAAAGTGGGGTTCAAGAGACATATTTTAGCATGTATTGTTACTGGAGTGGAGAAAAGAATATTGCTAAGCAAAAGGGGGTAATATATACTGAGGCGGGATTTATGGACGGAAAAGAAGTAGTGAAAGTAACATATGCTCCGGATATTATAAGTTATAAAAAGCTTCTAAAGCAAGCAAGTATCGTACAATGTGCCAATGATTCATATACCGACGATTCAGACGAATATAAGGATTCCAAACAAGTGATTGGTAATGGTAAACAATATGCTACCAAATCATATAAAAAGGCTCATGATGATAAATACTACTTGAATCGATCCAATCTTAAGTCCCTGGATCTAACTATGCTTCAGAAAACACGAGTTAATAGTATGTTGGGGCAAGGTCTTGATCCTTCGAATATCTTATCACCTCGTCAGATCGCAAGTTTATAGAAGGAGTGCACCTGTATTAAAAGGCTTTAAGGCATATTTCGGCTTAATCTCTTATCTTTGCCTTAAAATAGGAATCATAGATTTTTCAAATAAGCATATTATCATTTTAGCTCCTCACACTGATGATGGAGAATTAGGTTGTGGAGCGACAATTCATAAGGCGATATCAGTTGGGGCTCATGTTACTTATGTAGCCTTTTCTACTGTAGAAGAATCTGTTCCAGATGGATATCCAAAGAATCAACTTGAATTGGAGCTTAGGAAAGCAACGGCATCATTGGGGATTAAAGAAGAGAATTTAATTGTTTTTAAGTATACGGTAAGAAAGTTAAATTATGTTCGACAGGAAATTTTGGAAAGTTTAATTCAGATTAGAAAAGAGCGTAAAATCGATATGGTTTTTATGCCAGTATTAGATGATATTCATCAGGATCACAGTACAATTGCTGCTGAAGGATTACGCGCATTTAAAAATTCAAGTATATTCGGATACGAGTTGATGTGGAACAACATAGAGTTTAGAACGAATGGATTTATTTCGGTATCTCAGGAAAATGTAGATGCTAAAATTAAAGCATTGCGTTGTTATGAAAGTCAGCGAAATAGAAAATATATGAGTGCAGAATTTATTCAATCACTTGCGACTGTAAGAGGAGTTCAATGTGGGAAAGATTTAGCAGAGGCTTTCGAAATTATTCGTTGGATAATATAGATGAAAACGATAGCTATACATCAGCCCAATTTTCTGCCTTGGTTTGGGTTTTTCGAAAAAATCAAAAGAGTAGATCAATTTGTTTTTCTTGACCATGTTCCATACAGTAAAGGCTCCTACACAAATAGAGTTCAATATTTTTGTAAATCAAGTCAAAAGAATAAATGGTTGACGGTACCTATAAAGAATGCTCCCCTAGGAACGGCAATACATGAAATTAAGTTAGCTGAAAGTTCTACATGGGAAAGTAAGGTTATCCATACATTGCAGCAAAATATTGATCATCCGTTAGTGGAAATGATATGTGATACGATAAATAATAGGAGGACTGAAAATCTTGCAGATTTAAATATTTCATTGATAAAGGTAGTTCTGAATCATTTAAATATAAATTGTGCCTTGATACGTTCTTCAAAATTGGAGTTAGAAGATAGTGAGGATCAAGAAGTTTTAAAAATTTCAAAGTGTTTGTTAGCTGATTGCTATGTGGGTGGAATAGGAGGAAAGTCATATCTTGATGAAGGGGCTTTCGCCCAAAATGAAATACAAGTTGAGTTGTTGGATTTTAAGAAAATATTGGTTGGAGAGAAAGGTGTTGCTAAGGATTTGGTGGGGTTGACGGGGGTGTATGTGATTTAAATTTAGTAGTACTAACTTCATAAGTAATTGATTTTCATTAAATTGTACAGGGTTTTTTGTATTAGAATTATGTCTAATGTAACATATTGAGCAGGCTTGAGTAGTGAAAAGGAAACTAGTTTTTTATTATAGAGAGTTTGTTTAGAAACGTAGATTGGTGCTTCGGATGATGTCTAAAATTTAAGTAGTACTAACTTCATAAGTAATTGATTTACATTTACTTACAAAGGTTTTTTTGTATTACTTTTTCTTTTCATTTGTTTTCAATGCATTTTCTATAATTTTCAGAATTCTCCTTCAAATTATCATACAAATAACCTAATTGGTTCCATTTTTTCTTCCTTCCACTACAATTCAAAAACTAACAATCAGCCAATATGGCGCAAATTAACGATTTGTTTTGCCATTTTGTCATGCAATTTCTGCGTTTTACTTCCTTTTTGACAGTTGAATTCCAATGGTATGCCTTTTGATTATATGAAAGCATATTAAATAATCAAATGACCTCTGGTCTAAAAAATTAAATTATATGAGAACTCTGAATAAAAATGTTCCCGCTCACTTCTTGCTGGATTCCTTGTTTAATAATGCTTCAAGAAATAATCATACGACCCCTGTCGTAAATAAGAGAATTCCCTACAACATAATTAAAAATGAAAATGGTTATGCCTTAGAATTCGCAATTCCCGGATTTGTAAAAGAGGATTTTACTTTAAAGATGGAAGACAATAAACTTGTTGTTAAGCTCGAAGCTACAAACAAGAAAGACTTAAAGTACACGAGAAAAGAATTTGACTTTCATTCTTTTGAAAAGAAATTCAAAATCCCTAAAAATGTTGATACTGAAAAAATATCAGCAACATATGAAAATGGAATTTTAATGGTTCATCTCGAACTTAAAGAAAAAGTAAGTAAAGAAATCAATATTCACTAATTTAAAAAATCAAATAAAATGAATACATATAATAGTCCTTTAAACAATGCACTTGATCACTTTTTGAATCATTCATTAAATGAAGTATTTGGAGTGAATAATTCATCTAATACACCTTCTGTTAATATTTCTGAAGATAATGAAACTCACTATCTGGAAATAGCTATTCCAGGTGTACCCAAAGAAGATATCAGTTTATCTATTGAACAAGATAAACTAATTGTAAAAGCTGATAAAAAAGAGGTAGAGAATGGAGAGAAAGAACATGACTTCATAAGAAGAGAATTTAATTACACTTCTTTTTCTAGAAGTTTTACAATTCCTGAAACTGCTGATATTTCAAAAATTGATGCAAAATATAATGCAGGAATATTGAAAATTAGCCTTTCAAAAAAGGAAGAGGCCGTAGATCACGGACCAATCGATATAAAGATCTCGTAATAGAGTTTAGTAATTAGTTAGGGTTTTAATTGAGTTGAATTTTTTAAATTCAATCGAAGGTTTCCACTTTTGTGGAAACCTTTTTTAATTTGTAATTATTTTGACTTCAACATATGACTACTCCTAGCAATAATCCTTTCTTTAAATCTAGAGTTGCAGTAAATCTCATTTTCTTTTTGAATGGGTTTTTATTTGTTTCTTGGGCTGCTCGTACTCCTTTGATACAGTCAACTTTTCAATTGGATTACAAGCAACTTGGATTCGTATTGTTAAGTGCTTCATTAGGTTCAGTTATTGCAATGCCTCTTGCTGGGTTTCTAATCAATAAATTTGGCAGTAAATGGGTGACCGTTATAAGTGCTATTTTCTTTTTTTCCTCTATTCCACTATTTACTCTCAGTGTAAATTACCTCCACCTATTAATATCGTTTTGTATAATGGGAGCCTCTGTAGGTATAATGGATGTGAGTATGAATGGACAAGCAGTCGAAATTGAAAAAAGATATGGAAAACCAATAATGAGCTTTTTTCATGCATTATTTAGCGTAGGAATGATGTCAGGTGCCGTATCTGTTTCTTTGGTTGAGAAAATTGATGTTCCTTTATTTTGGCACCTTTCTTTTTTAGCAATAATTGCTACATTTCTTATCCTTTTTATCAGCAAATTTTTAATTTCTGATGATTCCGTAGAACA
>CAYOIL010000175.1:0-1241 GCA_964403985.1 uncultured Saprospiraceae bacterium | reverse complement strand
TTAGTATTGTATATTCAAAGAATTTTTTAATAAAAGAAATTTCAGAATCTAAAAAGAAATTTTACTTGCCGAAAGGCCCAATAATTATTTTTGGATGTATTGCTTTTTGTTGCATGCTTGGAGAAGGAGCAATGGCGGAGTGGACGGCAAACTATATGGTAAATGTTGGGAAGTCAACGGATTATATTGCTCCTTTTGCATTGTTTTCTTTTTCAGGAGCAATGGCTGTAGGAAGATTTTTGGGCGATTCAGCCCGATTAAAATACGGCGATTCTAAGCTAATATTATATGGCGGTGCAATATCTTCAATTGGTCTTTTAATTGCGATTTTATTTCCTTCACCTATTATAATAATCTGTTCATTAGCGGCAGTAGGGATCGGTTTGTCAACTATTGTTCCCATTGTTTATAGTCTAGCAGGGAATATTCCTGGAGTAAAAGCTGGAGTGGGAATAAGTGCAGTTACAACAATAGGATATAGTGGATTTATTTTGGGGCCACCCGTAATAGGGTTCTTGTCAGACTTATATACTCTTAGAGTCGCATGGTGCTTTATACTTATCTTATTTGTTCTCATGTCTTTGTTGTCTTTCCGAAATAAAGCAGCTTTATAATATGTAGTATCGTTTATAAATTTGTCACCCAAATTTTGAAGGTGTCTTGAATGCATTTTTTTTTTGATAAATAAATGTTGTATTATTACTTCTACATAAAAAACTAAAAAGTACAATAACATATGAAAAAAATAATCCTATTACTAATTTTCATTTTGTCTGTGGGTTTTGCTACAGATGTTTCTGCAGTGAAATCGCTTGCTAAAGTTGAATCTGAAAGTCTTGTTGAAACTCAAGCCAATGAGCTAAACTTTTTAACAGGTGAAACGAATACCCTTGATCTAGTTAAGAAAAAGAAGAAAAAGAAAAAGAAAAAGAAGAAGAAAAAGAAGAAGGGTGAAAAGAATATGACAACTAAGCTAATGTGGGCATATATTTTAACTGCAGTAGGTGCTGTTGTTTTTATAATTCTTGCATACGTTCTTCTATTAACGGCAACTACTGCTGGAGCGGCTTTAGCAGGCTTAGTGTTTTATGTTTTAGGACTATTGTTAGGACTTGCTTCGTCTATATTGTTTATAGTGTGGTTAGTTAATTTACTCTCCGAAGCTTAAAATTTTAATTTAAATATTAAAAGAGGCTGTCTCACTACGAGATGGCCTCTTTTGATTTGGTCTGAGTTTCACC
>CAYOIL010000174.1:0-8548 GCA_964403985.1 uncultured Saprospiraceae bacterium | reverse complement strand
ATAAATCCCTGTTAATAATCCCCCACTCTCCTTCTTCTCTGAATTGCGTGCAAGAAAAATATAAGTAAAAAGTGCAACCGATAAGTTTAGTAAAGTAACCATAAAAGCCGAATGATAAATCTCTACTTTTCCTACTAAAAACTTAATCCATATAAACGTACCTATCGCAGCTCCTAATACATCTAGACTTATAGTCATTGAAATATTACTTCGGAATCCCACAAATCTTTTATTTATCGTAGCTATAAGAGGCTGTTCGAAACCAATAAGCAATCCGATAAGAAACGATACTCCATAAAATATCAGTTTAAAATGCAGAAAAGCATAGGAATAAGCTATCATTATTATAAGAGGTGAAAAGCCACCTAGAAAAGACAATATAAGTTCTATCGTAATAAATGCTTTAAGTGTATTTTCTTCTTTAACAAATTGAGCGATCCATGCGCCTACACCAGTTGCAAGTAGCATTAAACCTATCACTATCGGCCATTGTTGGGCTGGATTACCTAAAATATTAGAGGATAGTTGGGCCAGAATATATTCATCAACTATACAACATAGTCCACTGCATATAAGACTAAAGGATGTCAAGAATAAACCGAATCTTGGAGCCTTCATATTTTTAAGATCTCGAGATCACACTATTACTGAAAACAACTGAATTTTCCTCTTGATATTCGTGTGCAGTAAATATAGAAAGTCCTTTTTCAAGACGATTTACGGCGATAAGAGTGCGTGCAGAGGGTAAAGATGAATCAAGATTAAATTCATGTTGTAAATGGACTAATGAAGACGAATCTTTTAATTCATTCCATTTTTCATTGAGCTTTAACAAACTTTCATCACACTTAGATACACGATGTGAAAAGGAATACTGAATATGTTGATCTTTAAATAAGAACGGAGTATCCATTGAAGGGATATCTTTTAAAAATAGCTTTTCACCACCAAACTCCTTACTCGCATCACAAGCTAACATTTCAGTGAAAATCATTTCTTCGAATCGGAATTGTATATAATGACTTGTTCCTATAATAGCAGCTCTTACCTCTACTCCTATATCCTTAACCATCACATTACTACTCTTAAAAACATGTAATCCATCCAATTGAACCTCACCTGTTAATATTGCAAGTTGTAACTCCTTATATGAAATATCTTGTACTAACTCTCCTATCATAATATTACTGCTGCAGTTAACCAAAATAAAGGATCTCCCAATGGAGTATATTGATGCATTCCATGATAATAGATTGGATCTTCAAAATAGTATTCCTCTTCTGGCTCTTTTTCTAAATACAATTCCTCAAGACCGTCAATTTGCCCTATCATCATGTTCTGATTCTTGATAAATTTATTCAATTTTTTGCGCTGACTTTCTATAACATCTGCACCTTCTATGATGATGGTCTCCATTATATTTTTTGACTCTTCTGCATTGTCTCCTTGCTCTTCCCAAATCGGTGAATTGTCAAGTATATTGTACATCTCATCCCATATCTTACCTAAAAAAAGTACTTCGGCCCATTCATGCTCTATATCGTCTGAATCTGGAACAAATCTACCTTCTTCAATAAATGAAAAGAATATAAATTCTCTAGGATCCAAACCTTTGTATACACTAACAGGAATTCTATAATCTATCCATCTTTCGTTATTTAGATAATCCCACCAAGCATCTTTCCCTCCTCCAGTCAACATAATTTTCTTATACTTATTCATCGCAAACTTTCCTGCATGAGGATCTATATATGCATAGACGTCGTATAATCTGATATACTCCCTATATCTCTTCCTATATGATTGAACTACTTTCTTTGCCTCTTTTGTTGCTTCATATACGTATCTAATATCTGACTTGCCTATTGTAAATCCAAGTACTTTCTTTTCATCAAATTCTTCCTTTTGAATAATAAACTTCTTATCCTCTAGAAAATCAATTGCTTTTTGAATGTACCTTAATCGGCCAGGTAGATAGTTAGGAAAAAGAACTTTTCCTTCCGATATAATATATAGAATATATAAAGACTGAAAATTTAACTTTTCTTCTTCACTTAATCCCCAATCAAATGGTGTTGATTGTCCAATTTCTAATTCATTGTCTTTCATCTAAAATCGAATTTAAGACTATTTACCGCCACCTGACCTTGTTCTTCCACTGGAGGACTTAGCTCTTGTACCGGTTGAATTCCTATTAAATCCAGATGCTTTCTTAGCTGTATTTTGTGCTCTGAATGCACGTTGCGAACTTGTAGGATTATTTAATTTAGACTTTATACCTTTTGCTGCTGTTCTTTGTTTTGCTGCATTTTGAGAAACTGTTGAAGGTCGAGTTGGTGCAGCTGCTTTCGTTCCAGTAAAAGCGTTATTTCGTGCAGACATTCTACTCTTATATTGAGAGGCAGTTGCCCGCTGACGTGGAGCATAATTGGAATTGTATCCTGAATAATAACCTCGTCCGTAGCTCATTCTAGGTGAAAACATCCAATACATCAAAAAGAAAGTTCCTACATTACTACTTCTGTAATGATGATTACGTCCATATACTTGCTCATTTCCACTTACCGTCAAGTTTCCGTTTTCTCCAACTTTCTCAACTACTACAGTTGCAATTGTTTGTTCTTCATCATTTTCTACACCTGGATTATTTACAACTTTTGTATATAAAGTAAATCCTTTTGAATTTCCTCCATCAAAAGGTTCAACAAGAATAGTATCTACAGTTCCGTTTAAGTTTAAATCCAAATTATTTATATCCTCTCTATTTACTAAATCAGACAAAAATTGTGCGTCCCACGTATTTTCATTCTCCCCTTCTTCTATAAGTAATCTGTGAAATTGTTCTAGATTAAAACCCTCCGCTGCTGAAGGTGCATTCTCATCTACACTAATATTCACATTTACTTTATCCTCTGAAGACGAAGTGCAACTAAAAAAAACAAATACTGATAAAATTGTAAAAAGAATCTTCGTAGTTTGATTCATTGTAATAATGCTTTTATGGTTAAAAATAAGCTTGAAAGTAATAACTTGTGCTTGTAACAAATATGATGTTTTATTTCATTCTTTCACATTCATTTAATGAAATAATATCATAAATTACTACAACTTGAATAGAAATAAGATTGTTTTGGTTCCCATCAAATAAAGCAAATTGATAAAACAGCTAAAAAGTTATACCAACAATCAAGAAAGATTGATTAAGATTCATTTTGAGATAGCAAAAGTCGAATTAACCGAAGCGCCTTTTTCTTGTTAATTCCTTGCCATTCTATACAATATAATTTATAGCCTATTTTATTGTAGGCAATCCCTTGAAGTGCTGTTATAGTAGTTAATCCTAAGTTTTGAGTCTCTTCTCTATAAAAAACATCAAATACCATATCTGGGGATTTCTCTACTAGAAAATGATTTGGGTAGATATCAATAATATTTTCAGGAATATCACATTCTCTTGTAATCTTAGCCTCGAAGAAAAGGCCATCTTTGTTATTAGCAAATGTTATGTACTCTTCAGATGAATATACTTCTGTAGGGTTTTCGTAACACCAAGATATTTCTTCAAAACTCACACAATCCGTAGTTGTGCAAGAATATAGCAATATTAGAATTAAAATTAAGTTCAGCTTATTTTTCATAATCAGAAAGAAGCTTAGATACAAAATACTCCATCATTTCAATAAGATCTTCGTCCATAGAATCACATGATTTGATATCGGTCAATTTTGGTAAGTGCTCAGAGAAAAATATCTGGTTATTTGACATCTCAAACAAGTTACTAGCTAAAGAATGAGAATAAGGGAATGAAGAATCAACAGCTAAAATAGTATCAGAAATTGTTTCAATAAGGTCTTTGAACGAATGAAAAAGTCCTTTCTTATTTTCAGCATCTACAGCAGTTGTATGATAGGACTTGCCCCCTTCATTGATTATTATCTTATGTAATTTATTTTCATTAACATAAGAAGTCGCAGCATTTTCAGTACTTGCATGAACAATATTTTCAAGAATTAATCTTAAACGTCGTGAAGGATTTTCAACATTCAAGGTATTCATCTTAATTAAATAATGTACCCATTCCCAATACCAATTATTTAGGAATAACAAAAGCATATGCTTATTAGTAAAATATCGATAAATTGATGCTTCTGTTGAATGAATTAATATGCCAAGTTTTTTGAAAGTAAATTTTTCAAAACCTTTTTCGAATATTAAATCTATACTATTCTGAATTATTTTCTTTCCTAGGTCTGTATCCTGTGGATCCCTATTGAATAGGCTTTTATTTAGATCAAATTTAATTCCAACTATCATAATCAAGACCAAGTTAAAACAATTATGGGAAATACTTGTTATATCATCCTTAATAGTATTGCTATCATTAAAAATAGTTCTTATATTTACCCGCGACAGTTTCTAAATATGTCATTATATACCAGCTAATTTTGTTTAATAACAAAGCGTGCAAATGTTATTTAAAGGTACTTTCTAATAGATAGTACAAAGCAAAAGTCGAGGTTGTAATTGTAATTTAGGAATTGATAAAAGGATTTTTGGCTTAAAGCCCAAAACAAATTACTCAAGATCTTATTTAAGTAATAGAACTAATTCATTTCTTAATAAGGAAAACAATTGAATTTAAAATTTTAAAACTAAAAAACTAACTAGAATGACACAGATCAAAAAAGGATAGTGGTATTTTTCGTGGCACTTCCTTTGTGTCTTGGAATTGCCTTAGCCAGTGGAGCGCCTCCTCTTTCAGGTTTAATAGCCGGAATAATCGGTGGTATAGTTGTAGGTTTTTTAAGTGGCTCTCAAATTGGAGTAAGTGGTCCTGCGGCAGGACTAGCTTCTATTGTTGTAATTTCAATATCAACTCTTGGAGGATTTGAAAATTTCTTATTAGCTGTTGTAATAGCAGGATTTCTACAAATTATTTTAGGAATTTTAAGATTAGGAATTATTGGATATTATTTCCCATCCTCCGTAATCAAAGGGATGCTAGCCGGAATTGGTATAGTTATTATTCTGAAACAGATACCCCACTTTTTTGGTTATGATGCAGACCCAGAAGGAGACTTTGCTTTCTTTCAAGTAGATGGTGAGAACACATTTTCAGAACTCATAAATGCTGTAAACTATATTTCACCTGGACCTACTGTGATAGCAATAATTTCAATTGCAATCTTGCTTTTATGGTCTAATGTATTAGCAAAGAAAGCTAAAATATTCACTATTATACAAGGTCCTGTTGTTGCAGTAGCATTGGGTATTTTCTTTTATTTACTATTTGGGAGATCAGGAATATTTGAAATTAGTGGATCACAATTAGTAAGTGTACCACAGGATATAAACACGTTTGTCAATGAATTTGCGTTTCCCAAATTTAATATGATTTCAAATCCGCAAATTTGGATTACAGCAATAACTATCGCTGTTGTTGCAAGTTTAGAAACACTCTTATGTGTTGAGGCGACAGATAAACTTGATCCATTAAAAAGAGTAACTCCTACAAATCGAGAATTAATTGCGCAAGGTACTGGAAATATGGTTTCAGGTTTAATAGGAGGTTTACCTATTACACAAGTAATAGTAAGAAGTTCTGCTAATATCCAGTCTGGAGGTAAAACAAAATCTTCTGCAATAATACATGGGTTTTTCTTAATTGGTAGTCTTTTGTTAATCCCATTCGTACTAAATAAAATTCCATTCTCTGTTTTAGCTGCAATTTTATTTATTGTAGGATATAAATTAGCTAAACCCGCTAACTTTATTGACATGTGGAAGAAAGGTTGGAAGCAATTTTTACCTTATATAGTTACTATCGTAGCAATTGTCTTTACTGATTTATTGATAGGAATTGGTTTAGGTTTAGTAGTAGCGATTGCTATTATACTAATTGAAAGTTTCCGAAATTCCCACTTCTTGCACAAAGAACAATCAGCAGATAGGGCGAATGATTACAAAATGACCTTAGCAGAAGAAGTAACTTTTTTCAATAAAGCTACTATACTAAGTGAATTAAATAAGCTACCTGAAAATTCTACGTTGACATTGGATGTAAGAAATACACGATATATGGATTTAGATATCATTGAAATCCTAGACAACTTTAAAGACCATGCAGCTGATCAGAACATAACTGTTACTTTAGTTTCAGAACGTGGGACTGAAGTCAATCCTGATTCGTATTCAGAATTTTTCACTAGAGAAAAATTACCTGAATACAGAGATAATGATAAATAAGTTAAAAAAGAGAATAATTTAAAAGCCAAGGACTACGTTTTCTTGGCTTTTTTCTTTTTACTAGATTTTGCTAATGGATTATAAGCTATACATAATTCCAACCAATATATAAGATCTTCATCCATATCGAATCCTTCGGGTTCGACAAAAACATAGCCTTTCATTACCCTACCTGTAAAATCCATAGGATGAGAAAACTCCTTAGTTAAAGCTTCTTCATATTGCTCCACACCAACTCTAGCCATTAACAAATCAGTTTGTTTCTTTTTATCGAAATGAATACCACATAACATTTTATCATCTACAAGAAAGCATAAGCCACCCATCATCTTTTTTGAAGAATGTGTGCAATTCATTTCAGTCAATATTTTGGATATTCTTTCACCTAGAAATTCGTCGTAAGCCATAATATTCTATTTCAATACGCTTAGTTTAATATAAATAAAGAAGCGCATTATATTATTTTGGGTTAAACCCAAAATAAAACAATTTTTTTAAAATTTTTGTTTCTAATATATTCGCCATAAAAATACAATAATGAATATATTATTAACAGGAGCTTCAGGAACGGTTGGAAAGGAAGCATTATTACAACTGCTTGAACATAAGTATCCTATTACAGTTTTTGATATAGAAACTAAAAACTCAAAAGCAATTTTTGCTCCTTATTCTAATCGAATAAAAATTATTTACGGCGATGTTACGAATAAAGATGAAGTGGAAAAGGCATGTAAAGATATAGATTGTGTAATACATCTAGCTGCAATTATTCCCCCTTTAGCAGATGAAAAACCAGACCTTGCTATAAATGTTAATACAAAAGGCACCGAGAATCTAATAAAAGGATTAGAAACTCATTCGCCAAATGCCTTCTTTCTATTTAGCTCTTCGGTATCCGTTTATGGCGATCGTTTAAATAAATATAACATTAATGTAGGTGATAAGCTACAGGCAAGTGTTGGTGACGAATATGCAAAAACAAAAATTGCAGCAGAAAAAATAATACAATCATCTAATTTGAAGTGGAGTATATTTCGCTTATCAGCAATAATGGGAATAGGAAATCATAAAATGACTGGTTTAATGTTTCATATGCCTCTTAATACAAAAATGGAAATTACAACACCTAAAGATACGGCTAGGGCTTTTGTAAACGCAATTACAAAACAAGAAGAACTCATAGGAAAAACATTCAACTTAGGAGGAGGTGAGCAATGTAGAATTACTTACCAAAAGTTTATTGAAAAGAATTTTGAATTGTCAGGTCTTGGAAAATTAACTTTCCCGGCATATTCATTCGCTGAAAAAAACTTTCATTGCGGCTATTATGAAGATGGAGATAAACTAGAGGAAATTGTTAGCTTTAGAGAAGATACAATTGATAGCTATTTTGAAGCATTTAAAGCATCTATCTCTGGTCCACAGAGATTTATTACAAAAATAATGAGCCCTTTTATAAAGTGGTATATGACTACGTTGTCAGAGCCATTGCATGCTAAGAAAAAGGGGGAAAGAAAATTGATAGAACGTTTTTTTAATTAATTTCACTTAATAAGAAAAAAACAATTTTACTCTATTTCATTAGACTTTTGGATAGACTAAAATAAAATCAGCTAATCTATTTCTATAGTATTTTAATAATAACATGGTTAATTTTACGTTCAAGTCAAAACCCCAATTGAAATGAAAACATATCTTTTATTAACTATTACACTTCTCCTATGTTCTTGTGTTACTAATGAAGTTACTGATTCAATTCCTGAAAAGGAAAATAGCAATTTAAAGTATTTTGGATGGACTCTCATCGACACTTACTGGGATGATCCAAAGGACGACGAAGAAAAAACAAACTATATAGATGAAATAGCAAATTTCTCCAATATTGCAGACATTCTTCCAGCAGATATTACTGATGACATTAAAGAAAGAATTGGTGTTTTTCAGGCTTATGATGTGGAAGTCGTGCTTCATGTGTGGACAATATTCTTTGAAGAATCAGAAAAAGGTGGAGATTTAAGTGGAACAATATTTACTTTAAGAGAAGATTATGAAGAGAGATGGAATCAATTCTCCGAATTGAATGAAATAAATGTATTAGGAAATAATATTCATTGCTTTTATTTAGGAGAAGAACCTGCTTGGAATGGAATAACCGAAGAAGAATTTACAGAAGCAGCGGATTTTTTAAAAGAAAAACATCCTGAAATACCAATTCTTTCCGTAGAAGCTTACGCTGCTATTGACTTAATGTACGCACCAGATGCAGTTGATTATATTGGCTGGGATAGATACTTTGTAAAGG
>CAYOIL010000173.1:2304-8627 GCA_964403985.1 uncultured Saprospiraceae bacterium | reverse complement strand
AATAATTCATGCCCATTATTCTGATGAGGAAGAATGTGCTTTTTGTAGTCTAAAAAAGTATAAGGATCATTTCTCCATAACTTCTCTTCGAAACTAATAAAAGAATCAACAAGTATCTGGTTCTTCAAAGAACAAGGATAAATTTTTCATGTATTGTTCTATTAGTTTATTGCCAATATAATTCTTAGGTGTTGGTTTTTCAACTTTAAAAAAAGAAGGTACATCATGCTTATAAATCTCTTTTAATAAATCAGGATATAAAAAAACGGCAATTGCAATACAAGTGTCATTATCTTTTGGTTGAAAGTTTTGGACGTATCTTCCGCAATTTTTCAAAACTGCGTTATTTGTTTTTACTTGATGCAAACCTCTAGAATCATAACTTTCCATTTTGCCTTTTGACATATAGAAAAAACATGCGACTTCCTTGAGTTCACCTTCTAAAGTAAATGAATTTTTGAAAACTGCTTTTTGAAAAAGTGGCATCCCTTTGAAAAAAATAATTGTAGGTTCCATGCATCAAAGATAGGAAGGATACTAGAATATGACTTTCTGAAAAAGTCCATTTTATAAGTTCGTTTTGTTTTGATTTGGTGGGCTTTAAGCCCAAAGAAAAATAAAGAATCAATGTTGAATAATTGAAAGTATTCTAGTAAAGGACTTGATAATTTGACGAAAAAAAATAGATTTTTTGGGCGAAAGCCCTTTAAAAATATTAATGTGGAACTTCTATAAGTACCGAACTCCCTTTACTTTTATCACCACTTGTCCATTGCCATTCTTCATGCATCTCTAAAAGCCCTTCAGCATTAAGATGAGGGCTAGACAGGCATAATCCAGTTCTTAGCTCTCCTAAGCGATTGATTTGTTGATAAGCCATTGAAATTACACCTTTTTCGTCGACTGTCCCAAGTAACTGGCCATGAACAATATTCTCACCTGAATATTTGCAATGAAGTATTTTTCCAATTTGATGATAAGTGAAAATCAAATGCGAATCTACTTCTCCATTTTCTGAATTATGTAAAGCCTTAAATTTTCTACCGTTATAATTCATTAGTCTTCATCATCTTCATCGGCATACGCAAGATCATCAAAATGTGACTTTATAGCTGCACGTAGCTTACGCATATATTCCTCTTGAAGCCATTTTCTATAGTTCAATGTACTCTTGGTAATACAGTAAGCATATGCTTTTACTCTATGATTAATATCTGGAGCTAATAAGCGAGCAAGAGACCAAGCGTCAAAAAGATCTTCAGAGTTTTCCAAACAAATTTTCTTGTGTTGTTCTACCGAATATTCTAAAACCATTTGTGGCTTTTCTCTCTTTTTTACAACTTCATCATACGTTTTATTAATATCAAAACGGACATTTTCAGACTTAGCAAATTTTTCACGTAAATCGTCCGGCATAACATACTTGAAACGACGTTCTAATTCGGCATCGGCCATCAAATTTTCTAAGTAAAAATCTGGATTTTTAAAGATTTTATGCCAATCAATAGGTCCATCCCATGCACCAAAACGGGCTACATTATTTCCTAAATCAATTATATTGAACTCTTTTTTATTATTTAAGATCCTTGACCCTCGACCAATCATTTGAAAATACAGAGTAAGAGATCTTGTTGCCCTATTCAAAACAATTGTTTCTACTGTCGGCTCATCGAAACCAGTAGTTAAAATTGAAACAGAAGATAAAATTGCATCGGGCTTAGTACGGAACCATTCTAATATGTCAGCTCTTTCTTTTTTCGAATGTGTATTGTCTAAATGACGAATATCATATCCAGCTTCTTTGAACGTATTATAAACGTATATAGAAGTCTTTATACCATTGTTAAATATTAGTGTTTTCTTTCCCTTACTTCTTTGATTGTAGGAGTATAGAAGCTTTTCTCGCATATTATAGTTCGTATACAAAGCTTCCGATGATTTTACAGTATAATCACCATTCATCCCTATTTTTAACGAGGTTAGCCCAACATCATATGTGAATACTTTGGGAGACGCAAGAAACCCATTTTTGATCAAATTTGGAATTGATTCTCCTATGATCAAATGTTTGTAATTGTTTTTCATTGGCAACTTCATATTGGAACTTAGCGGGGTTGCTGTTACTCCAAGTATAGTTGCATTTTCAAAAAACTTAAAAAGCTTCGTAAATGAATTATAATGTGCTTCATCAATAATAACTAAGCCAACATTAGCTACATCGATAACTTCATCATTCAATCTGTTGTTAAGCGTTTCCACCATTGCAACAAAACATCTATAAGGATTTTCAGTAGGAAGTGCTTTTACATTTGAATCGATAATCATATTTGTCACCTCGAATTCATCAAGCATTCTAGATGTTTGCTTACATAATTCAATTCTATGTGTTAGGATCATGACTTTTCTGTTCATGTCCTTAATATATCGACGTGTAATTTCCGAGAAAATTACTGTTTTTCCTCCTCCAGTTGGTAACTGAAATAAGATATTACCCTCAATCTCTGGGGTTTTAAGTTTCTTGAATATATCATCCAATGACTTACTCTGATAATCGTATAATTTTTTACCGATTACTTTTTCCTGCGTATCTTGTGACTCGACGATTCAATATTTAGTATGAAAAATGCCAAAAATACAAAGTTTAATTACTTTGCAATAAACAAATTGAAAATTCTCTGTTAATATATGCGCATAGCAAACAAAAACCCTATATTTTTAAGCAATTTTCATACTTAAAATAATTGTGTTAAAATTAGTCTTTTTCTGGAGACATCATTTTGTATACAATTCCTGCTAAGATAGCTCCTACAATCGGTGCAACCCAGAATAACCAAAGTTGACCCAATGCCCAATCTCCTGCAAATAATGCCTGACTTGTACTTCTTGCTGGGTTAACTGATGTATTAGTAACTGGAATACTTATTAAATGTATTAAGGTTAATCCCAAACCTATCGCTAAGCCTGCAAAACCTTTTGGAGCTTTTGAATGAGTTGCCCCTAAAATTATAATTAAGAACATGAAAGTCATAACAATTTCACATACTAATGCTGCCACCATACTGTAACCACCAGGCGAATGTTCTCCGTATCCATTGGATGCAAATCCCCCAATATCAAATCCTGCTTTCCCACTTGCAATTAAATATAAAATTCCTGCTCCAGCAATTCCTCCCAAAACCTGGGCAACTATGTAGGGTAACAAATCTTTCGCATCGAAGCGACCACCCATCCATAATCCTATTGACACAGCAGGATTCAAATGGCAACCAGAAATATGTCCTATTGCATATGCCATAGTAACTACTGTTAGACCAAATGCAAATGCAACACCCACAAAACCAATTCCCAATTCTGGATATGCAGCAGCTAATACCGCACTTCCACAACCTCCCAGAACCAACCATAAGGTACCTATAAATTCAGCAATTAATTTATTCATAAAATTCTATATTTAATTAGTTAATAATCCGCTATTTTGTTCTATTCGGTTGGGGGCCTGTAAGCATTAATCGAAATAAATTATTGTCCAAATTATTTATGCATTCAGGTTTTAATATTTCTAAATATAACAGATACGATGGGATATAGCAAATTTCTCTATATGTATTAACATTTCGTCATTACTTGTTTTAGCCAATTTTTTGATAACTAAATTTAAATAATCGAGAAATTAAAGTGCGCTTATTTATTGAATCTTAAATGAAAATTTCACTTATAAGGATCGCAGAGGATTTATATTGGGCTTAGAGTAGAATTCAGTTAGATTTTATTTGATTTAGATTACAGCTTACGATGTTGAATAAAGAACAATTCGCTATTAAAAATCAATAGTAGAGTTATGAAAAAGTTGTAAAAAGATTAAGGTTTATCCATTTCAAAAACTATAAAAATGTGTTTCAAATACATTTATTTCTTTTTCCGGATAAGATTAAGCAATGGTTTTCTTCCTATAAAGATGAAAAGTATTAAAACTAAAAAAGGCCACAGGTGAACTATTCCAACAATAAAGTTGAGAAAACCATTTCCACCATTTTTGAAAGCCTTTGAAATTCTTGATAAAAAAGATGGTCCAGCATAGATCTTTCTATCAAATGTTTGTTTTAATTCTATATTTAAAATAGAATAAGAGACTTGATCATCTAAGTATTTAATCCTTCCTTTTTGACTATCGATATTAGCTTCTAAATCTTGAATCATAGCTTTTACTTCTAAAATTTCTTTTATTGTTTTAGCCTTTTTAAGTATTTCTTGATATTGTTCTACATATGCCAAATTATTATTGAGTCGAATTGTCAAATCCATATATTCTTCAGTTACATCTTTTACTCTTATGTTTTTTGATTCTAAAGTACCCATACCTTGTTCGATATCTGCAACTAATTTTTCAAAATTGTCTTTTGGGACCCGTATTTTTAAAGTATAAACATTACTGTAAGTTCTAGAATTATATAGTTCATCTTCAAAGTAGCCATTTGAATCTTCTACTAATTTATCAAGTTTAGTTTTGGATGATCCAAGGTCATTTACATCAAATGTCATTTCTCCCGATTTTATCAATTTACTTAATTTATTGGTAGATTGAGCAGAAGGCATATCTTCTTGAAATGACATGTCATCCATTTCAGATATTTGTTCATTTCCGAACGACGGATTAGATTCATTGCTTTGATGGCAGCTGAATAGGAAAAGGGTGGAAATAATAAGAAGGTGTCTCATGTTTTTGTTTTTTAACAGTAAAAGTGTTTTGTTTATGTTTTATAAATCTCTTATTAACAAATCATTAGACCTCTTTAACAAGCCTTAATTACTTGTCGTTTTTCAAGTTACTTATTAAGGATTCACTTTCTTTTTTACTCCGTTTGATTAGATTAATATACGAACTTGCTTCATCAATAATGACCATTAAATTTTTTGAAAAGCTTTTTTCTTTCAACTTATCTTCATTATCAATTTTAATGTCTTTTAAGTCCAAAATATCCATTATTTCTTTATCATAGATTTCTATATAAATATTATCATATAAATTACCATTGTAGACTGTACGTTCATAATTAGTATCATATAGATTGAATAATTCTCTTTTCATTTCTGTATTGAAAAGACTGATTTCACCTTGTGAAACCATTGATCTAAACGTACCATTTACTGGAAAAAACGTTGGGCTTTTTCTTTGTTTATATAGAATATTACCTAGTGTATGTGGCTCGTACGTGTTGGATTCAAGGTTGTAAAGCACTTGACCCAGATCTTTTACTTTCTCTTCTTGAGCTAAAATGATTCGGTCAAGATTTGCAATATTGTATTCAAGATCTTCTATTAAACTGGTTTTATATTCTTTATATATTTTATTGTTTTTTAAATTGGCTGAATATGAATTTATAGCAAAAGCAATCATATTCCTATTGATACGATAATAATTTCACCGATTGCATATTTGAAACTTTTCATTTTCTTGGACATAATGCTTCGTTTTCTTATTGTATTTAATAAAATGTAGGGTAATTATACAAATTATTTTTAGAGCTATTTCTATGAATTTATTTTGCAACTTTTATTTGTATTCCTTTTGTTTGGGCGTCTTAACCCTATGTTCCATAGCTCACTATTCGTTCGGCTCCCGAATGTCCTTTTTCTTAAAAATGAATTAATTAGGAATAGTTATAAGAGATTTATTATGATTAATTGCATAAGGGATCTCAGCTCCTGAAGTCGCTGACTATTTCACAGCGGGGACGCGAAAAAGGATTTATAGTTATTTCTGAGTAAAAATGTTCATAAAAATGACTGAAGTGTATTGAAGGCGGTGTTATTCAGACTACGTAGTACGAGGAAAAAGACATATTTTAACATTTAATTAAGACTTTATTGCAAATGTTAAAATATTCTTAATAAATATCTTGCCTTTTAATTTTTGTTTTTGTATAAATAAAAGCTTAAACGTAATGATAATAGTCCTTTTCAGACTAAGTAGTACGAGAATTTAATCGATGTTTTTCACTTGTTTTACATTCACATTTTTTAAAAATCAATGCAAGGTATTATCACTCTAGAACAATTTATGGTGTTAATTTTCTTGTGTTTAAATATTTAAAAATTAAACCATATATTAAATAAATATATTATATATTTAAGCTAATACAATTTGTTGATTTTACTTGCGTTTCATAATAGGAAAAATCTAAAAAGAGAAATATGATAGAGGAAGAAAATAAAGTAGTAGAAAATCCATCAGAGATAACAACTCTAAAGGTTGTTCATAAAAATGATACAACATATTCAGTTTATTTTCCTTTTTCTGATGTACCAGTAGAAATGTCTCACTC
>CAYOIL010000173.1:0-2294 GCA_964403985.1 uncultured Saprospiraceae bacterium | reverse complement strand
CTCTTACTTCGCTAAGAACATTAATAAGGAAAAATATATAATCGATTTTCAAGACGATAGAAAACCGGCATAGTTGTATTTCTTAAAAATGTGCGTTTTTTATAAAAGAACTTATAATACTATTTGATTATTCTCGCTATCAAGCAGAGACCTTATAAAGTATTTTATAGCTTTACAGAATGGAGTTTGATTTTAAAGAGATTGATGCAGAAGGCAAAGAAACACTTGAGGCAATAACCGATGCTGATAAGTTTAATAAGTGGATGTACAACACAATTCAACCTTATTGTTCTGGTAAAATTTTAGAGATTGGCTCTGGAATAGGAAATATTTCTTCATTTTTCATTAAGGATAAATCTGATATTACTTTAAGTGATGTAAGACAGAATTATGTTGAAATTCTCGAAGCCCAATTTCCTGAAAATGAAGCTATTTTGCTTGATTTGGTATTAGAAGATTTTGATACAGTATATAAAGACTACTTAGGAAGTTTTGATACTATTTTTGCATTGAATGTCATAGAACACATTGAGGATCATGAGCTTGCAATGAAAAATATTCATAAACTCCTTAAATCAGGCGGAAGAGCTGTTATTTTAGTTCCAGCTTTTCAAGCCTTATATAATCAAATAGACAAGGAATTATATCATTTTAGACGTTACACAAGAAAAACACTTTTACAAATTTTTGACGAAAGTCAATATCAAATCTCACATTCAAGATATTTTAATTTTACAGGGATATTTGCTTGGTTCATAGGAGGTAAAATATTTAAAGATTCAACTGTAAAAAAAGGAAAGATGAGTCTATATAATAGCTTGGTTCCCGTTTTTAAAATTATCGATATTCCGTTTAAGCAAATTGCAGGTTTGTCAGTAATTGCAATAGGTAAGAGAAAATGACACTAACCTTCATTCTTGCTTTTAGTTCAGCTATTATTCTTGGTATTTCAAAAGCAGGATTAAAAGGACTTGGTATCGTTGTTGTTGCTTTAATGGCAAACGCTTATGATGCTAAAGCTTCGACAGGAATTTTATTGCCATTATTACTAGTAGGCGATATTTTATCCGTAATTTACTATAAGAAACATGTTAAATGGAAATATTTATATAAGTTCCTTCCTGCAATGATTGTGGGAGTTTTAATTGCTGTTTTTATCGGTAAAAACATTGATGAAGCTCAATTCAAATATTGGATGGCTTTTATAATTATAATTTCTGTTATAATATTATTCTATCGGGACATGAAAAAAGATGTTTCCTTTCCCAAAAATCCTTTATTTGCTTATATTGTGGGAGCTGCTGCCGGTTTTACAACTATGTTAGGAAATTTAGCAGGTGCTTTTTCAAACATTTTTTTTCTTGCAACTGGACTTCCTAAAAACGAAATAATTGGAACTGCAGCATGGCTTTTTCTTATAATTAATGTCTTTAAAGTACCTTTTCATATATTCTCTTGGGGCACAATAAATACATTTTCTTTATATCAGAATATATTTCTTGTGCCTGGAGTTTTTCTTGGTTTTTTTATAGGACTTAAACTTGTAAAATATTTTACTGAAGATTGGTACCGAAAATTTTTGTTGGCCGCTACTGCAGTAGGAGCTATATTTATTATCATTTAAATTTAATTATGCGTATAATCATCGTAGTGATATTAGTTTTTCTTGGACTTACGTCCAAAGGTGAATATAGCAATCAGGTATCTGATTTTCAGGACTCGACGGATTACAATAAAAGAGATGATTTTAGTTTATCTGGATTCCCTCTTGCCTTTTTTCTTCCAGAAACCGGCCTTGCATTTGGAGGTGCAGGGATTTTAGTTTTCAACATAGGAGAAGAAAAAACTTGGAGAAAATCTCAGATTCAACTTGGAGTGGCTTATACTTTAAAAAATCAGTTACTTATTTTTACGCCATATGAACTATATATAAAACAAAAATGGAAGATATATGGTGAACTTGGCTATTATCGTTATTTCTACAATTATTATGGAATTGGTATAGATTCGGATCAAAATAATCTTGAATCATTTACTGCCAATTTTCCACGGATTATTAATACAACAGCATACCGACTATCCGATAAATATTTTATCGGAATTCAAAATAAGCTTGATGTTTTTGAAATTCCTGAAATTGGTTCTTTACTGGCGCAAGAAGCGCCTGTAGGGCAAAATGGAGGCGTTTTGAGTTCGATAGGATTAAGTTTGTCATATGATACAAGAGATGATATATTCTATCCTTCAAAAGGAGCCTTTATAGAAGTTGTAGCTGAGACTTCGGGGTCTTATAC
>CAYOIL010000172.1:844-8685 GCA_964403985.1 uncultured Saprospiraceae bacterium | reverse complement strand
CATGTCATAACAAACAACATCTTCAATGAAGGTTATAATTTCCTCTTCCAAACTGAATATTGTTGATCCTGAAATCGCCCATACTTCTTCTTTCCTATTCGTGCATAATGCTTGGAAATCACCATCCATTACTTTTTCAGCAGCCACATTTTTATCCGTAATTTTGTAAAGGCCAATATTAGTGGCAATAAATTTTGCGTTTGATTCAGTAACTACAATATCCTTAATCACGCTTTTGGTCGGAAGTCCTTGATACTGTATTATAGTCAATAAAGAATCAGGTAACTGGCCCATTGTAAAAAAAGGCATCAGTAAAAAGAAAAAAGCATATTTCATAAAGAAAAAATTAAAGTCTTAGCCAACCGAGAACATCAAAGTCAGCTACTGTATAAATTCCGTTGTATTCAACAAGTTTCAATTTTTGGCGTGTTTTTTTTCCTACATTTTGTTGGACCAGCATAATATAATCAGGTCCAACCTCCGATATAATCCCTATGTGACCAAATGGATTGGTCTTATATGAATCATAAACTAAAATGTCGTTAACTTGTGGTTTATCATACCTCACATTTTTATATTGCATAAGTCCTCTGTCTGGATTATATGCAATATCACCTAAATTCTTATTAAAAAACTCTTTAGCATGTCCATATGAATTTGGCATTTTATGACCATATTTTTGATGGTAAAAACGCTTTACATATTCAACACATTGCCATTTCAATCCATAGTTATATCCATCTGCTGATAAATTCCTTCCTTTGACATGCGTAATAGATTTTCCATTATAAAAAACAGGAATTCCTTCATATGTATCAATTATATCACCAATCTTTGGTTCTATCATATTGAACGACGAAACAACAAAAAGTAATGGAACCAAAAGTAATTTAAGGGCTAAACTATTGTACATGGGGCAAAAGTATTATAATTAAACTTAAATATAAAATAAATTATTTTATATTAAATAATTTTTTAATGTATAAATTATTGATCAGCAGTTATTAAAGCTTTTGAGCACGTGTCATTTCTCTTTTTCCTGGAGGGCCTGGAAGACCTTCTATGTGGAAACCAGCAGCTTTCATGTTTCGTTTAACTTGACCCTTAGCACAGTATGTAACTAATATGCCTCCAGATTTTAATGAATTATACATTTTTTGAAATATTTCGATTGTCCATAATTCTTCTTGTGCAGCAGGAGCAAAAGCATCGAAATAAATGACATCAAAATAGTCTTCATTATCTATTTCAATAATATCTTTAAATTGTTTTTCGAATGAAAAATATTCTGATAAATCCTTTTTCGTATTCTCTTTTATTGTGTGAAGTTTTAAGAACTCATCTGATGATTTAAACAGAGATCCATATGCTAATTCCTCCGCATTATCTGTAGTTATTGGATATTTTTCATAGCCAATGTATTCAACTTTTACTTTATTCTTTTCAGCGTAATCCCATGACATTAAGGCGTTTAAACCTGTGCCGAAGCCCATTTCTAGTATTGTGACTTTATTAAGTGATTTTGCTGCTGTAGATAAACCAGCACTAATGAAGACTACATCTGACTCCGTTTTAGCCCCATGTATTGAATGATAACGTTCATGGAAAATTCCAGAAACCAAAGTGGCTGAACCATCTTCAGTTTGAACAACGGAACCGTTTGTATCCATTTTAGGTTTCTATGAAATTAAAATGATCTATAATATCATTAACAGAAATGTCTAAATGACTTTCATCATAGCTAACTTCACCATTTGTGATCACTATGACTTGAGGAGATTCATGATATACTCCAAGTTTTTCAGCTACATCGTTAGAAACTGATCTGTAACTTAATAAATCAAGATAATACACATCGGCTATATCTAACAAATTCTGGCTTGAATCCAATCTTGATTTAGAAATAGATGATATCGAACAAGATGTACTATGTTTGAATATAATCTGAGGCTTGTCGTGAGATAGAGCTACTATTGAATCTATCTGACTACTTTTATTTAAAATTAACCAGTTCAAATTAAATCCTTCTTAAAATATCTGTACAATATTAGTTGGAATTGTTAGCTCTCCAGGACATCCATATCCTTTATTACAAGAACTCATAACGGAAACAAATAAAAGTAAAGCAAATACTGCTCCGAAGGTTTTTAAAATTGATTTTCTCATCTTAAGTATTTTATTGATTAGTAATGTTCAATTAAGAGACGCATTAAAAACGTTCTTCCCCTAAATAACGGTACAATTTATTTTTTTAATATGTGTAAAATGATAATTTATAGATTATTTAACTCAATTACCCTGCCAAATTATCATAACAAGTTATAAAAGTAACTTGTTGCAAGTATCTAACATTAAATATATCATAATAGTTATATATAATTCAATCAAATTTAAACTTACTGTGAAGAAGTGCAAAATAAGTTATCTTCGTGACGTTAATATCAAAAAATGTCGAATAGAAATAGAGCTTTAGTAAGACTAAATAATTTGAATGCTGAATTTGATCGAATTATAAAGGAAGTAGAGAGAATAGATGATTCAGAATTATTGAAAAAACCTAGTGATAAGGAATGGTCTGTTATTCAGATTCTAAATCACTTATATGAAGTTGAACAGACAAGCTTAGACTACATATTGTATAAAGAAAAAGAAAATGCAAAATTTAGTAAAGAATCATTAATGACTAAACTTCGTTTTTTTGGATACAAAATCGCTTTATGGTCACCTTTGAGATTTAAAGTGCCCACCGTCTTGAGTCAACCTCTAAATGAAGGTAATCTTGATTATGTAATTTCAAAGTTTTCCAAAATTCGAGGCGAATTTCATGCATTTGTTGAAAGGCAAGACAATGATTTCTTTAATACAGCATCCTATAAACATACAGTGGTAGGGAGAATTAAAAATGAAAAAATGTTTGTCTTTTTTAAGTCACATTTAAAACATCATGAGAAACAGATTCTAAGAACTTTGATTAAAATAAGCAAACAATAAGTTTGTAATCTGAGAAATAACTAGCTAAGTTATTGAGAGACTTTCTTGTAAGTTAATGTTTTACCATTAGATAAATCTCCAAGTTTTAATTCATTACCATCTAGTTGAACAATGAAATAACATCGATTTAGTGAAATAATGGAAATGATTTTATCATTGGCTTTGGCTGGAGTTACAATATTCTTTTGTTCACATTGATCTGTAATTGTAAAAACATTACCTTCATCTTTCTGAACTCCTTCAGTAATTTCAATTATTCTGGAATTTTTGAATTCTAATTTCTGATTTTCTTCAGCCAAATTTTGCCAAAGTCCTTGAAGTAATTTAAGATTTCTTGAATGATTATTTATTTCTTTTTTACTTGATGGTATAGTGTTGGAAGTTTCTTCGACGACTGTATGTCCAATTCCATCAATTTGTTTAGTCTGATTATTCTTACATGAAAATAATAAACAGGTGATTAACAGTAAAAAGTATGCGAGTTTCATTGGAAGTGACTTTTGGGGTAATTTTAATAGTCTTGCTTTCTAAACAAATATACTATTTTCTTTGTCATGTTAATTCTCTTCTCCTAACTTCATACACCGCAATACTTACAGCTTGCATTACATTTAATGACGAAATAGAACCCTGCATAGGTATATGAACAGATTGGTTTATCATTTTTAATAATGATGGTCTAATTCCGTGTTTCTCTGAACCAGCTATAAGTAGTTGTTTAGGAGATTGCTTTAATCTTGGTAAAGGTTCTGAATAGTCTGTAAATTCTAAAGCACTTATGTGAAATCCATGGGTTTTTAATTCAGATATTTTAGTAATGGCTTTTTTTTCATCTACGATTTCAAATGAAACAACGTCTTTATTTAGTCTTGATATAGATTTGAATTTTTTGGAAAGTACTAATTCTTCTGAGCTTAATAGATAAATTTTGTTCACTTGGAGACCATCTGCTAATCTAAATATTCCGGCAATATTAGGAGGAAGAGTTAAATCATCAAGTAATAAGATTATTTCAGTCTTAAACTCTACTTCATTTTTTCGATTCATTACTGCGTAATGATCAAGTTGTTTATGAGTCATTAAAATGAAATTTCATCTAAATTGAAGCATTTGTCAATAACGATTCGACCTTTTTCATTAAGTTTTACTGTTCCACATTGATTTACAGGATCATGTTCGAAAAATAAGATGTCACCTCGTTCAGCTGCGTCATTTAGTAAAACTTCTTTTTCTTTTAATGTTTCAAGTGGCCTTATGTCATAACACATAACATATGGCATTGGAATATGATATGCTGAAGGCATTAAATCTGCACAATAAATTATCCTTTTTCCATTTGGAAGATTGATAATTGGTGACATCATTGCTTCTGTATGTCCATATGAAAATCTGACATCAATATTTGGAATCCAATTTACATCTTGAATTACATCTATAAATTCTATAACTTTGTTTTGTTCAAGAGGCATAAAGTTTTCCTTTAAAAAGGATGCTTTTTCTCTATCATTTGGGGCTTTCGCCCAATTCCAATGCGTTTCGTTACTCCAATATGTTGCATTAGGGAAAGTGGGTGTTAATTCATCATTTATTAATGAAACCGCACCACCGTCATGATCAAAATGTAAGTGAGTAAGAAAGACATCTGTGATGTCATTAACTGATAAACCTTTTTCTTCTAGTGAACGATAAAGATTAGTGCCATGAGGATGAAAGAATGATCTGAATTTTTCACTTTGTTTTTCTCCCATGCCTGTATCAATCAGAATCTTACGATCACCAGTCTCTATAAGGAGACATCGCATAGACCAAGTACACATGTTGTCATCATCAGCAGGATTTAATTTTTGCCACATTTTTTTAGGAACAACACCGAACATAGCTCCTCCATCTAGCTTGAATAAACCTGCATCAATTATTGATAATTTCATTTGTGATAATTAAAATGTGTATGTTAATCCAATACTTGCTGAGTGCCCGAAAACTGGATATCTTTGAGGTTGAAGTTCCCAAGTAAGATCTTCACTAATATCAAATTCCATTAGGTGTCGATCTGTGAATGCTTCTATAACTGATGCAACATGTACAATAACAATTGCTATTCCTGCTCTTTCAGTATCAAGTTGAAATTCATTTCTTAATTGACGTAAACTTTCAGCAGAACTAATTCCACGGTAAGTATAATCAGGATCTTCTATTTTTATTTCAAGTGCTTCTTGAAAATCTAGCCACAGATTTCTATTATAAATGAAGAAACCAATCGCCACGGCATCAGCAGCAAGAACGATAGGAACTTTCCAGTATCTTTTATTATAAAATTGACCTCCTGCAGGAATGATAAATCCATATCCTGCCGCAACTCCTGGTTTACCAGCAAAAACATTTTTGAACGTCTTTATTGTTCCATTGGAAATAGCTGCAGATGTAGAATCTGTCGGTATTCTAAATTCTTGAGGATCTTTAAAATCTTCGTTCTGCCCATTAATCGTTGCGCATATTGTCAAAATACAGAAAGTACATAGCAGAATTCTAAGCATACTATTTCATTAATTCTTCAATTATATCATTAAGCTCTTCGTCTGATTGAAACGGGATTGTGATGCTTCCTTTTCCTTTTTCTGACCGTTTTATATTTACTTTAACACCTAGATTCTTGCTTAAATTATTCCTGAAACGACTTACTTCTGGATGTTCCACCGTTGTTTTCGAGGATCTTTTTCTTTTGGCGGAAGCCTCTTCTTCTAATTTCCTAACAGACCAATTTCCTATTCGTGTCTTATTAAATAAATCAAGTTGTCTTACGATATTATTTATACCTACCAAGACTCTAGCATGTCCCATGCTTATTTCTTCCTTTTTAACCGCTTGCTGGATTTGAGGTGGCAGTTTTAATAGACGTACGTAATTAGCAACTGTACTTCTTTTTTTACCAACTCTTTTAGATAATTCATCTTGTGTTAAAGAACATTCATCCATTAATCGTTGATAAGAGAAAGCGACTTCAAGTGCATTCAAGTTTTGACGTTGAATATTTTCAATCAATGCAAATTCCAGCATTTCTTGATCATCAGCAAGCCTTATGTAAGCGGGAATAGTTTTTAATTTGGCCAACTTAGATGCCCGTAATCTTCTTTCTCCCGAAATTAATTGAAATTTTCCATCGCCCAAAGACCTCACCGTAATAGGTTGCACTAAACCATGAAGCTTTATAGAAGATGAAAGTTCTTCTAATTGGACTTGATCAAATTCTTTTCGTGGTTGAAAAGGATTCGTTTCTATAGAAGAAATACTTATTTCTTTCGTCCCTTTAGCTAATTCTTTTACTACTCTTTTAGCAGGTTTTCCTGTTGATTTATCAACATCTTTTAATAACGCTCTTAAGCCTTTTCCTAAGTCTTTTTTCTTTGCCATCTATAATTCACAAGACCGAAGTCCACTTTTTTAATTTGTAAGGTTCTTAACTCTTTGTTTTACTCGCTTTGCTGTATTTTTACTACCTATCTCATCTTCGTTTCTAGTTAAAAACTCAAACGCGAGATTTAAATAATTATTTGCCCCTTTACTTGAAATGTCATATGTAATTACAGGCATTCCCATACTAGGAGCCTCACCGATTTTACTGTTTCTATGAATGATTGTTTCATAAACAATATCACCTAAATTGCTAGTCACTTCTTCAACAACTAGGTTAGCCATTTTTAAACGTTTATCATACATTGAAAGAACAATTCCTTCTATAACTAGCTCGTTGTTTAAACTACTCTGAACCAGTGAAATAGTGTTCCTTAGTTTACTATAACCTTCAAGTGAGAATATTTCACATTGAATAGGAACTAGAACTGAATCAGCAGCAGTTAATGCATTCAATGTTATTAGTCCCAATGAAGGTAAACAATCAATAATTACATAGTCATAGGATTCAGCAACATCACTTAAAGCTTTTCTCATGCGAAATTCTCTTTCCTCAACATTGACTAATTCTATCTCAGCTCCTACTAAATCGATACTAGAAGGAATTAAATGCAAATTTGGGACATCAGTTTCTAATATAACATCGGAAACATCAGCATCATTGATAAGCAAGTCATAAATAGAATAGTCATCTTCTTCTATTCTGAAACCAATTCCGCTGGATGCATTCGCTTGTGGATCAGCATCAACAAGAAGAACTTTCTTTTCCAAGATAGCCAAAGCTGCTGCTAAATTAATAGCTGTAGTAGTTTTACCTACTCCTCCTTTTTGATTTGCAATTGCTACTATCTTTCCCATTCTACTTTTATTTTCTCGGCAAAGTTACTATTTAATAATCCATTCTTGCCATATGTCATTGAATGATTTTATCACTAAATCTTTATTTAAATCGTTCATGTGACTTTTGCTCTATACGCTATTTCGTATAATTGTGGTTATAATACGGGTTCAACGTAAGTAAATATAATTTATATGTTATTTTTTAAGAAAATCACAAATAGTATTTTAGTTCTTTTTCTTTTTGTTTTTTGGGCTCAAGCCCAAAATTACGAACTGCTTGATATTAAATGCATTGATATTGATGGAGAAGAATTACTTAATCCATTTGCAGGAGGTTTAAACTCTCCTCAATTTAATTTAGTTGACTTTAATCTTGATGGTGAAGATGATCTCGTGATTATGGATAGAGATGGTGAAATCGTTTTACCTTACCAATATCAAGGTGGTGAATATGTCTATGCTCCCCAATACCGGAATACTTTTCCAAAGCTCAAAAAATGGGTGCGTTTTGTTGATTACAATGATGATGGAATAAAAGATATTTATTGCTACAATATTGAAGCTCCTATTGATGGTGTTGAAATCTACACAGGGAGTATAGC
>CAYOIL010000172.1:0-834 GCA_964403985.1 uncultured Saprospiraceae bacterium | reverse complement strand
GAGTATAGCAGATGGGAAGTTAAAATATGATAAATACACTCAAACTTTCGGTTCATTTGAAATAATCTATTTCAAACTTGGTGAAAATTATTTTAACATGGAAGTTAGTTCTGCTGATTTGCCTGATGTTATTGACGTTGATGGAGATGGTGATCTTGATATTATTACTTTTCAAGGGGATGATCCATATGTTAAGTACTTTAAAAATATATGCGTAGAAGAAGGTATTTCTCTTGATAATCCAGAATATATACTGGAAGATGGTTGCTGGGGTAAATTCAGAGAAAATGGTGTTAATGAATCGATTAAATTAAGCAACAGTGTTACTAAATGTGCTGAAGCTCTTGTTTCTGATTCAGGAAATACCAAAAATGGAGTTCATGCAGGATCTACAATTACATTATATGATGACGACGCAGATGGAGATTTTGAAGCTATTATAGGGGATTTAAGTAATGAAAATATGAATTGGCTGTATAATGAAGCAGTTGATGGGGAGGATTTTATGACAGAAATAGACACCTTGTTCCCATTTTATGATTCTCCTATAGATTTGTATATTTTCAATGCTGCATTTATTCTAGACATAGATAAAGACGGAAATGATGACTTAATAGGAGCTCCTAATTTTACAGGAGCTATTAAAAATAGGAATAATGTGTGGTATTATAAAAACGCTGCAACCGATGGGCAACATGATTTTCAGCTCCAAACAACAAATTTTTTAGGTAATGAAATGTTTGATTTTGGCTCTTTATCTACACCAACAACTTGTGACTTTAACCAGGATGGTAAAAAAGATATAATTGTAGGTGTATTTGGTGAGTTTGTAAT
>CAYOIL010000171.1:7518-8706 GCA_964403985.1 uncultured Saprospiraceae bacterium | reverse complement strand
TAAGGAGTTATATGTAAGTTTTATTAATAGTCCAGTTTTTAGCGGTTAGCACACTTTTTTGATCTTTACAAACAGATCATATTTGAAAATCTAATTTGGAATCTCAACATATTATATTTATATTACATGTACTAATTGATTCTGTTATAATTAATAAAGGGTTTAAGTATTTAATAAGAATAATTCAAAAAGTATGCCCTATGTTAAGCTGTGTTTGAAGTTAGCAGTCATTTTGTAATATACAAGTTTTCAAACAACGCGATTACCAATTTATTGGTATTGATTAAAGGGGAGGTCTTCTTACAGTGTAAGAGGGCCTTTTTTGTCTAAATACTACTATAGAAAGCATAAATAACTATGTTTTCAAATCTCTAAATATTATGTTATTTTTACTATAAACCTACGTTCGAGTTAAACTCGAATTATGCATTAGACAATTTACTAACTAACTAAATTATACAAAATGAAACAAACTAACTGGCTAGCTCTACTGATAAGTATTATTATTGGAATGGCACTAGGATTTCTATGGTACGGAGCTTTATTTATGGAACAGTGGTCAACTGTTCATAATATAGTTGTTGAAAATGATATTTTCTTTAAAAATGGGAATCAAGTAGAATCTTCCCCCATTCCAATGATCTTAAATTTCGTAGGATTAATCTTTTATTCTCTTATTCTAAACTGGCTTATTAGAAAAACTGAAATGTGGGGATTTTTAAAAGGAGCTATAATTGGTTTAACAGTTGGAACTGTTGCTTGTATTGATATAATTCTTAACAATCTTTTTGCTTTTAACCCAAGTATAGCTTCTTTAATCGATGGTTCATACATCGTTGTTATTCTTACAGTAATGGGAGGGATAATAGGCGCATGGAGAAAAAAATAATATCTAACTTTTTGAAATATAACAGTATGATTATCAAGGTAAATGTAAGCTAATTGCTCGATGTCCAATTAATGAGGATTAATCAGATTGTTTCATATATTTTAATGTGTGAAAAAACACATATTTGCGCTGAATTATTAAAATACAATTCAAGAATAACCTTTAATTTATAACATTGCCTTGGTACTGGAGAAGTGCTGAGGTTTTTTTATTGAAACCGAGTGTACGAGAACCTGCATTTCATGCCGGCTTTTTAATTTCTAAAATCCATTTGTGCGAGCACATTGCATTTTATCCAT
>CAYOIL010000171.1:0-7418 GCA_964403985.1 uncultured Saprospiraceae bacterium | reverse complement strand
AAAAAAAACCCGTTCACAATATGAACAGGTCTATTCTCTTGTGACCTCGGCAGGATTGTTGCACGTCCTTTGCTGTCAAAGGTCAAAATAGACCTGCATTTCATGCCGGATTTTTAATTTCTAAAATCCATTTGTGCGAGCACATTGCATTTTATCCATAAAAAAAACCCGTTCACAATATGAACAGGTCTATTCTCTTGTGACCTCGGCAGGACTCGAACCTGCAACCCTCAGAGCCGAAATCTGATATTCTATCCATTGAACTACGAAGCCATTGAAGGGCAAAGTTAATTGAAATTAGTTCTTATACAATCCTATTTTAATGATTCCATTTTCTTTTTAAATTTTCGATAAAAGACGCAAAGATGTTACAAGTATTGGTGAATCTAAAAACTATAGTAAACCATTGATTTTGAAACAGTTTCGTTACTTAATTGATTGTCCAATTCATAATTCGGGTTCTATGTCCGAATTATTTTACTAGCAATATCTATCTATTTAAGTAAGCAGTATCCTAAATTTTTAACCATTTCCTGACTAACTTTTCAATTCAATTGATTGCAACAAATCATTAAAGTACAAATACAGCTTGAGGACCCAGAATAAAGTTGGTTCTATTTTGAAATTTACTAGTGCCTATATAAAACCCTAGTGTCACTGGAGCTATATTAAAATAGGTATTATCAAAAAGTATTTCAAATCCTGTCGATCTAAAAGTTCTAGGTTGATCTTTTCCTATTCTGGCATTTTCCCAAAATAAATTAGCTTTTATTCTTTTGAAATACACAATTCCTGCAATGTCTAAGTCAGGATAAAGTAATGGGAAAGCATACTCTATTTCAAATTTTCTAATCTGATCTTGAAACCCAATTCCCCTTTGTAAATATCCCCGAGGAAAATCGAATGAATTCACAAATAAGTTTCTTGTTACTGATAACTGTTGGAAACCTCCTGATAGTAATAAACTATGATTTTTTAATACACCTGGTAAAAACAATCTTCCTTCAGCATTTAATTGGGATTCACCATCACCTATCAATCCTAGTCCGTAAGAAATAGTTAAATCACCACCGAATCGTGACCGCATATTCTGAACAGCATTGATTCTCCGGAAGGATCCTGCAGCTGATAATTCAGCTGAGAAAAATGACCTGTTTTCTATATCATTAGAATTCAACTTAATTTCTCTTTGAATCTTGTATCTGGAATCTAAGCCTACTTGACTTGAATAGGTATACAGCCCCAAGTTCTTTGATAATGGAACAAATACATTTAAACCTGGAGCAAATTCTCTTAATGTTTCTATATCTCCATCAATTGATTGTGCCAATCTTCTTGTGTCAAACCCCATGTCTATAACTGGATAGAATTTGCCAATCCTTAAATCTGCACTAGCTCCAATTTCATTTAGACTTACTAATTTTGACACCCCAACTACTAACTGCTTATCATCCAATGCATTATTCATATAAACAGTAAAGCTGTAAGCATCAGGTAAAGGATTTATCAAATAAGAATGAAGACTTAATCCTTTAAAAAACCCTTTATAAGGAGTTGATTCATACTCTTTACTTTCAATTTTATCGAGTATACTTCCACCTTCAGCTGTTTCAGCAATATTATCCATCCAAGACATATCAACTGGTTTCTCGATTCTAATATTTTTTATCGATCGGGATAACATGTCAATAGAAGTTTGTGAGATATATCGACCACGAGAAGAAAACTCTGTATAATATAGATCTCCTTTAGCATCCAAAAAAGGTGTTGCAGCAGCTATTTTTACACTTGTTAGCTGCTGTATATCCGTTTGTCTAAATGTTTCCGTTCTATAAACATTTTCTACACCCGAGAAACTGGCAGAAAAATACAGATAACCATCTCTGTAACTCAGCCCATCCATTACATGTTCAGTTTTCTCTGTTAACTTCGTTTTTTCTCCTGTTTCCCAATTTATTTTTTCCAACCACAATAGAGAGTTTGACTGGATTATATAAGCAATTTCATTATCGGAAATAACTACAGGACGCATAAGATGTGAGGTATTCCCAAATTCATGACTACTCTGTACTTTACCACTTTCCAAGGATAATTTCACTAATTTCGAATGACCATTTTCGGCAATTTCAGTTACAAAAACAGAAGTACCATCTTCAGAAAAACTCGGAGAAAAATATCTCTTTTTATTAGTAATTCTATATTTTTTCCCTTCACTGAAATACACAATATCTGAATATTCAAGATTAACTCTTCGGCTATCATTTGTAAACTCAGCCCATACAAAATCTTCTTCATGGATATCGTAATAGCTATTAAGACTCCTTCCTATAGCAACGACTTTCGTCTCGCCATCAAGCTCAACTTTAGTAATTTCTGCAGTTTTCTTAAAGCTTGTGCGGACTGCATAAAGGTCACCTGATTCATTGATCTTTGGAAAACGGTAGGAAATCACTCTGGTTTTTTCCTCTGTTAATCGAGCAGCTGGAGTGGTTTCTATACGTTCTTGCATGGCTAACCATTCTTGCCCATAAGTTCTTATGGCTTCTTTATACATTCCCCTAGTACCTAATCCTGTACGCTTCTTCATCGATCTGCTAAAAGGATAAATAACTCCTTCATAAGAAACAGCATCAGCAAAAATATCTTTTGTCACATCGTTTCCTCGCGTGTTCCTTATATGACTCAACATCATATATCCATACGGATAATGATTCGGAACAAAATCTTTAAAAGAACCATTCCTTATTTTTCCATAGCTATATTTCCTATCTTCATATACTAAGGTTCTCATTCCTTGAGTGAAGGAAGGTGTTCTTCCTCTTCCAGCTCCAGTTAAAGCTGTTTCACTAATCACAGCATCACCCTCAAAAAACCAGTTTGGTACCGCCATAAAATTCAATAATAACTGCCCATTCTCTCCAAAAAGAAATGATCCCACTCTTGAAATTCCTTTATTTCCATTCATGAATTGCAAGTTATGCCTATACTCGTGTATAGCCAATAATTCATACCATTGAACAGTCCCTAAGAATGGACTTTCAGGAGGAGTCAAGAAATATTCACTTCGAAAAGGTGCTAAATTCACATAACCATTTGGAATAGCGGTATAATGTCTAAGCACTAAATCAAATCCCTTTTCCTTCTCTCCAATTGATCGTCTATTATTTTCATCCATGAATTCAATCATAGCGGCAATACGCTGTGCTTTTAATTCAACTTGTTTATCGTAAATGATATTCGTTTCACCTATCGTGATGACATTCCAATCAATATTTTGAGGGTTCAAACCTAGTCCCTGAGCAGAAATGCAAGTGAAAAAGTAAAAACCAATTAAGAAAATAGACACTTTTTTTATTAACATGATTGTGGTATTTTGAAGAATAAAAATATATAATCTTATTGGAACATGATTACAAATGGTCAAAATCAAGCAGCTTGACAATAATTCTACTCATACTTTTTTGGGTTAAACCCAAAAAAAACATTTCAAGATGTGATGAAAAAATTGAACATTATTCCACGCTAAACCACTTTTGAAAGAACATGTCTCTTTAAGTTTGTAGGAATAAGATATTTTGGGCTCGAGCCCAAAAAAATTATACAGCCTCTTTCGTTAACTTTTGTTTATTTATAAAAACATAGCAAGCATATAAGCATATTAAAAACATCAGGTAAAAAATCCCAATATCATAATAGTTAATAATATTCTCGCTCTTAATCCAAATGCTATCCGTTTGAATTGCTGCACCTTTGTAACTTACGGTTAAAGCAAGTAAAATATTATTGGCAGCATGTACCCCAATTGCTAATTCGACACCTTTATCCCATATAGTTATTATAGCCAACAATACAGCCATACCCAGGTAATATGGAACCATTATATACCATCCAAATACATCCATTTCTGGGTTGGATCCATGCAAAAAACAGAATAAAACCGAACTGCCTATTATTGCCACTACAGGAACTTTTGATATATTATACAAACCCTGCATAACATATCCTCGTACAAACAATTCTTCAAAAGCCACTTGAATGGGCAACATTAATAAGCATATTAATAGTAGTGGGAGAAAACTTGACCAGTTGAATTGAAAGTTATAATTATCGGTATTAATAAGCATATCGAAGCCCATACTAATTAGTAACAAAATCCCCCACACTGCAAATCCAAAAAAGAAATGTTTCCATCTGATCTTTTTTTGTTGATTAAATAAGTGAAGAAATTGTTTTTTGTGGAGGTATTTATTGCAAAGAAATAATACAAGTATTCCTATAAAAAAGCCAATTAACATAGTTGCTAAACCTATATTCTTATCAAGCCCTACTGCTTCGAAATTATCAGTTTCAATAACGTGGAGAATTTCTTCAGAGCTCATATTCGAAAAATCACCACTATCTATGTATAATTCAGTGGGGATATAAGCTAAAAAGACAGCAAACACAAAAAGGAATACAAAAGTAAGGAGATATCTCCACCATTGATTCTTTCCAAGTAATCCAAGTTTTAAATATTCCATTTACACTTTCTTGAAACAATTTCCGGAATTCCGCATGTTAACTTCTTTAATGGATGAAGTTCTGCTGCATAATTCAGGTTAAATGTAGATATAAAATTAAACTGTCTTCTGTTTTTCATTAGATCATCTTAGCGAAAGATTAACATTTATATGGTAACTAATTAAAAAATAAAGCCGTTTTAAGGTTGGAGAGAGACAAAATAAATGAAGCATATGTCTTTTTTATGTTATATATTTGCTTCAATATTAAGAAATAGAAAAAAATGAATATGAAAGGTTTGCTTTTTACAGTTTTGGGAATGTTTTTGTTGGGAGCCACAATAACAGCTCAAGAAATAGCTCTTGAAGATTATAAGGCTAAGAATGATGGATGGGAAGTAAATATTGACAAAGCTTATGAATTGTCTCAGAAAACGGGAAAACCAATTCTTGCTAATTTTACAGGAAGTGACTGGTGTGGTTGGTGTATAAGACTTGATAAAAGTGTTTTTCACACGGATGAATTCAAAAAATGGGCAGCTGATAATGTAATTTTGTTGGAACTTGATTTTCCTCGTAGAATGAAATTACCTCAAGAAATCAGACAACAAAATGCAAATTTACAAAGAGCATTTAAAATATCAGGATATCCTACAATATGGGTTTTTGATTTATCAAAAGATGAAAATGGACAATTTGCTATAAGTGCATTAGGTAAAACAGGATACAGTAAAACTTCAAGGGAGTTTACTGATGCTTGTGATCGAATGATTGCTCAAAGAGAACAAGGAGAATAATTAAAGAATAATTTGTATTTAATTATACAAGTCCATAATTTTGAAAGGAACAAATTGCTTAATGCTTTTTGTTCCTTTTTTAATTGAATCCATTAGATATGAATTATAAAGCTACCTCTCCTGAAGATTATATAAGTCAATTGCCGGAAGAACGACAAGCACCTGTAAAGAGAATTTTTGATATTTTTAAAAACAGCATGCCTTCTGGTTTTGAGTACAAATTAAATTATGGTTTTCCTTCTGCTGTAATACCCCACAGCTTATATGAAGGTGGCTACCATTGCTCTCCTGAATTGCCTCTTCCATTTGCTAGTGTAGCTTCACAAAAGAACTTTGTAGCTTTATACCATTCAGGAATATATTCTATCCCGGAAGTACACGATTGGTTCGTTGGTGAGTTTCCTAAACATTGTAAGCGTAAACTTGACATGGGAAAAAGTTGTATCCGATTTAAAAAAATGGATGATATTCCATTTGATTTGATTGAAGAATTAATGACTAAGCTTACTCCCCAAGATTTTATCGATGTGTATTCAAAATCTGATCCAAGAAATAAGTAAACATTCTAAGAGCTTTTAGGGGGTTAAACTAATTAATGCAGTGTGGAGTTCAACTGTTACTATTCGAATATTAGGATGGATTGAATTGTTAATTCTAAGGTCTATTTTATTTATATATTTGAAATATGAAAAGCACCATTTTAACATTTTTCACCTATCTGTCTTTTATCCTAGCAACTCAAGCTTAAGTTGACTTTCAGTATCTCACACTTAATGAATTTGACACGGACAAACCTATTTTCATTGATATATATACCGATTGGTGTGGGCCTTGCAAAAAAATGGATAAGGAAACTTTTCAAGATAGCACTGTTTCAGCATTTATGAATGAAGAGTTCATTTCATTAAAATGGAATGCAGAAGAAGCAAAATTCATTGAAAGTTGTAAAAAATACAATGTCAATGCATACCCTACATTTTTAATTTTCAACTCCGATCATGAGCTGATATTACATCATAAAGGATTTTTAAGAGCACCTACATTTGAAAAACAAATGAGAGATGTTTTAAGTATGATTATGACTAAGCCTTTAGATGAGGTGAAAATTCCTTCTTTAAACTATGAGGAATCTAAACGTATTTTGGAACAAGTATCATGGTATGAATCTTCTAAGAAAAATAATTTATTAGTACATTTTATCGACCTGATTGGTACAAATGATTCCCTATTTAATGCCAATATTGAATTAATTGCAAAATGCATGTTCAATGAAATTAACACGATTCATTTACACAGACTTATTGATAATTATAAACCAATAACTAAAACCTTAGATTTTAATATTTTAGAATCAAGATGCATCTTCTGACTGTTTTAGAATATAAATCGAACAAAGAAATAGAATCAAAGAACTATTCTAATTATATAGATGTATGTAAATTAAAGTACAAGTTAGATAATATTGGAAAATTTCAACTCGACTATAAGCTTACCAAATTTTATAAAGTGGATAAGCTAAAGTATTATTCTATGAATAATATTTCATTAAAATACAAAAGCCTTGCCGACACTCTAGTTAAGGAATACATACTACCCCATTCTCCTAAAAAAGTACATAAATCAGATATTGCATATCAAAAACAAATAGTAAAAACATCTAAATCTTTTGATGAAACTTATATAGAACCTGAAAAGGATTCAACTATTCAAAGAGATTATATTTCTATGCATCGCAATAGTCATTCTATCTCTTCTCGCCTTGATGAAATTGCGAATAAGATTTTAAAAATGTATGATGACGAGTTAACTCTTCAAGATGGATTAAAATATGCTGATTTAGCTTTTGAATATTTAGATCTGCCAGAATATAAAATCACAAAAGCTAAAATTGAATATAAATTGGGTAATTATGATGGAGCGATTCAAACTTTAAATCAATTAAGATCGCATAAGTTTTATAATTATAATGAAGACGTTATAGAGGACTTGATAATTGAATTTACTAAGTAAGATTGTTTACAATTACTTCATTGCAAGTTGCATCCACGATGTTCCCACATCACAATAGTATTACTCATTATTCATTACATCATTACTAATTATTCATTACTTATTTCTTCGT
>CAYOIL010000170.1:0-8726 GCA_964403985.1 uncultured Saprospiraceae bacterium | reverse complement strand
AAATGGATGTAAAAATCGTTCTACACTTACTGTATATTCTCCTTCTTGAAGCATGTGCCGAAGGATCTTGCGATGATCCACTTTCTATCACAATTGATATCAATTTCATAGATACGATTTATAATCCTAAGCAAACGATATGCCCCGGTGATGTTATTCAAATCTGTGGAAACCCAGTAGGGATCGATGGTGTGTATGAATGCTTAGATGAAGCGAATTGCATTTTGACTATTGATACCTTAGCATTTCCAGATCAAGAGATCATTGATTTAGGATTGATTTATTTATGTCCTGACGAATGTTACGAAATAGAGAATATTGAGTATTGCGATCGAGATATGTATGTTATTGAAAGTGATTCAAATTGTGCAACCGTTTATGAATTTGAATTAAGAGACTTATTTATTGAAATAAATGAGCCTTCTGAATATCCAGTATTGGATTGTAATTTGGATCCAGAGTTGGTAAATATGAATGTGACGACAAATTATGTGAATGATTTAAATTTTCTATTTGTCGATCCCAATGGAGTAGAAATTTCGACAGAGGCTTTCTCATTTGTAGATATGCCTGGAGAATATACATTTTATGTTTTTTCTCCAGATTTTGCACTTACATGTGTAGATTCTATAAAATTCACTATCGAAATAAATGATACAGCGCCACAATTTACACTAGATGGAGAAGATTTGACGTGTACAGATAGAGAAGCTGCTTTGTCATTTTCTACATTGGATATGATAACAAGTTTCGAATGGACAGGACCAGCAGTTGTTAATCCTACTGGTCAAGATGCATTTGCGACGGAACCTGGAACTTACTATTTTGAAGGGGTAGGGGAGAATGGTTGTTCAGGATTTGATTCTATAGTGATAGATGAAGACTTGTTACCAGCTGATATAAATATTGACTTTGATAATTTGAATTGTGAAATCGCAATGACAACATTATCAATAATAAGTGACGTTGCGATTGATTCAGTAGTATGGACTGGACCATTTGATTTTATTGATAAATCGATGGAGCCGATGGTCACAGATACGGGAACATATATCGCGAGTATGTTTGCAGAAAATGGATGTAATTATACGGAGATAATAAAGATATTGGGTTTTTATCAAGAGCCTAGTTTTGATATAAGTCAATCGATTATTTGGGATTGTGAAACGGAGTCAGTGACTTTAAGTACCACGATCATTTCCGGGAGTTCATTGAGTTATAATTGGACGACAAGTGATGGAGAAATACTATCGAGTGAGTCTCAAGATGAAGTAACTGTAGGATCAACAGGAGAGTATTTCTTAGAAGTAGTTGATGGCGAGAATGGGTGCTCAACACTCGATACATTTTCTATAGAAACCGATCCTAATATACCATCAAGTATAATTTTAGAACCCACTAACCCTAGTTGTTTTAGTATAAGTGACGGGATGATAGAAATTGGAGAAGTTGAAGGAGGAGTCGATCCATTTACATTTATACTAAATGATGTTGAAGTTACCGAATCAATACTCACCGATTTAGAAGCAGGGACGTATAATTTTACCCTAATTGATGATAATGGATGTGAGTTGGAACGTACTATAGTTCTAGAAATGCCTCTTGAAATTCAGGCTGAAATTGAAGTGCCTGACATGGCAGTATTTGATGAAGTAATACAGTTGTCTTCTATATATGACGATACACTTTTCAATATAGATGAAGTTAATTGGTATGATAGTAATGGTGAATTTATAGGTTCGGGAGACGATATTAATTTCACAGTTCAAGGTGCGGAAACCTTTACTATGGAGGTGATCGATGAGAATGGATGTGTTATAATTAAAACAAGAAGCATCTCACTAGATGAAGATTATGATTACTATGAACCCAATACTTTTACACCAAATGGTGACGGATTAAATGATATTTTTGGTATCTTTTCACAAACTATTCCAGGAGAAATACAAGAGTTTATTGTATTTGACAGATGGGGAAATCGAGTATTTGAATTAGAAGAAGTTGTAACTTTACCTAGAATGGATGTTGACTGGGGATGGGATGGTAGTTATCAAGGCAAGAATGTAGCAGCAGGAATCTATGTATATTATGCTGTTGTAGAAACTCTTGGTGTAAAAAAGGAATTAAAAGGGAGTGTAACTCTCGTAAGATAAGTGAAACCAAAAGCAACTGTTTTATTCGGAATCCTTAATTGGGGATTAGGACATGCGTCTCGTTCAATTCCTATTATAAAATACTTACAATCACTACAGTATAATGTAGTTGTTTGTACTGATGGGCATGTCATAGAATTTCTTCAAAAAGAAGTATCTGATATTACATACGAATACTTGCCAGCTTACAATATGCATTATCGCTACAATTCCATGGCAATTAATATGCTTATCCAATCTCCCAAGCTTTATTTTATCTATTTAAAAGAGAAAAAGGTTTTTAGAAAGCTTGAAGAAAAATATAAACCAGACTTTTGTATTTCTGATAATCGATATGGATGCTTGGCAAAAACAGCACCTTCATTTTTTATAAGTCATCAATGGAATATTTTGGGTTCAACCCAAAAAAAACACCCCATCGCTTCAAGATTAAACCAGCACTTTATTCGAAAATTCAAAGCTTTGCTTATTCCTGATGATCCTGTCCTTAATATAACAGGTAAATTAACTAGAGACTTGAGTCATAATCATTATGATCTTGGAATGATGAGCCGATTTTCTAAAGAAGATATTAACGAACAAAAGAAAGATTTTCGTTGTATAACCATTCTTTCTGGACCAGAACCAAAACGGACACAACTAGAATCAAAGTTATGTTCGTATTTTGAAAAGCAAGAACAAGCTAACTTCGTCCTTATTAGGGGAACAGAAAAGAAAGTAGAAAATAAGATTCCTTCGAATGTTGTTGTCTATAATATTGCAGAAAAGAAAAAGATAATTGAGCTGATTAATCAATCAGAAGTTTTATTATGCAGATCGGGCTATAGTTCTATAATGGACTATCTTATGCTTGATTTAAAACGCATTATTTTTATCCCCACCCCTGGTCAGACTGAGCAAGAGTATCTGGCAGAACGATTAAGAGTATTTCATGGTTATGAATGCTTGAAAGAGAAAGAATGTACAGTAAATAACTTGGAACGTGTAATTGATGATGTTAGAGAAATTGAAGCAACTGTGCGAACAAAGATTTCTATCAATCCTTCTCATTTTCAAAAAGTGTTAGATCGTGCAATTAATGAAAATACTTAAGGTCTAACCCTATTTTTTAAAGAAAGAATGAATCTCATTTAATGAGGAATCTCGATATGAGTCTATTGATTTCTGTTGTATAAATTTGTCCGAGTCATAAAATTCTTCAATCATTTCAATAGGATATTGACTCCCTGAATTCGTATTTACAATCTGTACAAAGTCTGTTATTGATGCTTTGAAATTTCCTGTTTGAATCACTAAGACTTTACTATTATCATCGATCAAGCGATTCATGATGCCTTTGTAATAAGCTATGTATTCAGATTTAATGGATTGTTGAAGCTGAGGTAAGGATTTTTGAAACTTACGCATGGTAAAGATTCTGCCAATCGCCTTTTTATTTAGGTAGATATCTTTGATTCGTTGACGAGTAATAGAATCAACAATCTGTTCGAGAGGTCTATAAATGACAACATGATGAACATTGTAAGTTGTTATTTCATTCAATGCTTTCAATGAATTCAATGAATTCGCAGATAAATTGCCAAATATAAATGATGGTTCTTGCTTTTTGTCGAGAACTGAAAGTAGGCTAGAAATATCGTTTTCAGTGATTTCTTTTCCAGTAGGCTTTTCCGCTTTTTTCAAGCTTTCAGGCCATTCGATAGCACTCGCCTTACAAGTGATTAAAGTATCTCTTGTAAGGTGAATTCCACTTTTATAGTAGCCATGAATGAAATAAATATCAATCAATTATTCATTTTGTTTTCTTTGGGCTTTAAGCCCAAAATCTATAAAATTCCTACTTCTTCTTCTGCAATCATAGCAACTTTCTTGTCAAAAGTTCTTGATGTTATATCCAATCCACCATTTTCTAATCTCAATACACCACGAGGACAAACAGCAGAACATATTCCGCAGCCAACACATGAAGAGCGCACTATATTTTGACCTTTTTGAGCATACGAACGTACATCGATTCCCATTTCACAATAAGTAGAACAGTTACCACAAGAGATACATTGACCTCCATTAGTTGTTATTCTGAATCTTGATTTGAAGCGCTGAACAAGACCTAAGTATGCTGCAAGAGGACATCCAAAACGACACCAAACCCGATTCCCCATTATAGGATAAAACCCCGTTCCTACTACGCCTGAGAAACCAGCTCCAATAAAGAAGCCATACCATGATTTTAATGCACCTGTATTTATTGGACCTATGGAATAACTCCCTGTAATATAGGTATACAAAACACCAATTGTCATCAATACTGCCGCAACTAATACACCGTGAATAATGTATCTTTCATATTTCCATGCACGCATACTTTTATCAGACAATTGTCGATACGGATCACCCAAAGTTTCAGCTAAACCACCACATCCACAGACCCAGCTACAATACCATCTCTTACCATATAAGTAGGTAAATAATGGTACTCCAATTAAAAACAATGCAATTCCCCAACCAAACATGAAGGTACCTATAGTTCCTTCAGCAATTAGATTATCAATTCTGTAATCGAAGAAAAAGGAATAATCCAGTGGCCACATATTCTTTAAGTCAACAGATGGTTGATTTAATTTTGATAAAATCTGAGGTATCATAAATGCAAAAGTGGTCTGGAAAAACATTACTGACAATGTTCTTACTTGTTGATACTTATTGTGCTGATATTTTGACAACATTCGTACACCCATTACTAAAATAGTAAGTGTATAAAGTAGTCCGTACAAAAACCACTGACTTGCTGGTCCACCATTTAATTTTCTACTTACTGGGTCAACCATTGCAACCCAATTAGTTATATACTCCGATTTCCAATATAGCAATACGTAAAATCCTATAAATAAAGTTCCAATTATTGCTCCTAACCAACCCGTGTGAATCGGTGAAGCAGAACGTTGAGGATTATGATTTTTGGATCTTTCTCGAAAAAATACTAGATATGTAATAATTAATCCAACTATAGTTGTGACTATAGGCCAGAAAAGGTTTCCTTCTTTTAAAAAACCGTAAACTAAAATCCCTATTGTTGCCACTGCTAAAAAGCCAGTACGAATATTAAATTTCAAACCTCTAGTTGCTGAATCGTGATAGATTCCGTTATTTTTTATTCCAGGATGCTCTTTAAATTTTGGGAGGACATATAAAAGTCCACCTAACATTCCCAGCCCAAAAGTTAGAAAAAGGAAAAGGAGTGGATTCCGTTGGACAGGCCCCTGAGAAGTTTGACTAACTGTTTCTTTAAGATATCCATCAATTTCCCAATTCCCTATTTTTACATCCCATTCTCCTTGGCCCTCTGAAATCACAGCACTTGATTGAGCTTCTTGTGCTTCCTTTAAAACAGATTTCATTGACGAAATAAAAGAAATGCTATTTATTTCTTTGTCTAGAATTCCAGCATTTTTTGCAGCTGCAGTTATGGCATCTTTATGAAAAGATGTTTTTCCAGGTATATTTTCTATTTGTAGCGTATTCCCTCCTAATCCTAGCATCCCTATAAATGTCAGAATAGCAGCAATTACCGCTAACAAACCTATATTTTGTATTATTTTCATTTTATTTTTTTATTGATCTGAACAAAACTGCTTTTAAGACTTAAGAAAAGAAAGAACTCTGTTTAAGCCTCGTTTTTGTTTTAGCTTGATGGATTTTCCTGTCATTTTATTGTAAGTCTCTACTACATGTTCGTCGTATTCCTTGTAAAATTCAGGATCGAAATTAGCCATACCCAAAGAAGTCAACACCTTTTCAATATGCGTTTCTTCTTTGATCCATTTTTCGCAAACTTCATGTCTATATCGGATTCCGAAAAGGTTAAATCCAACTACTGCATTTGTTTGCTTATTGTAATTTACACGTATACTTTTTTCGCCATCTTCATGTTGCCAGAAAATACTTTCAGTATTCTCATCCCATGTAGCTGGCATTGTACCATACACTTGATATTCAATATCTATGAACTTTGCACTATTAAACCATATTCCGGGGTCGTATTCTACAGATTTCCCTAAAATATTATATGCACAAATTTCACCCATCATTCGACCTGTATACCATATTGCTTCTATATTTCTACGTCCTGGACGTGGGGTTCTTAATTGAGCACAATCACCTATTGCATATACATCTTTAATATTGGTTTGCAAATGATTGTCAACCATTATTCCACGCTCCACTTCGAGTTCGGTATCTTTTAACCATTTTACATTTGGGCTTACTCCAGCTGTTAGTCCTACGTACCCACAAGGAATTACCTCACCAGTTTCTTTGATAACAACTCCTTTTGCTTTTCCTGATTCATCGCCTTGAATTTCACTTAAGTTCATTCCAAGCCTTAAATCTATATGATTCTTAAGAATATGCTTAGAAATCATTTCAGATTCTTCTGTTGGCAGAACATTACTCCAGTAATTGGATTCTCGAACTAACATGGTCACATTAATATTTCTAGAGTGAAACATTTCAGCCATCTCAATCCCTATAAGACCTCCTCCTACAATAACTGCCCGTTTCAGGCCAGGTGAAAATTTTTCCATGTTTTCAAGATCTTGAAAATGGTAGAGACCGCCTACTCCTTCTAAATCCTGACCTGGCCATCCAAATTTATTGGACGCTGATCCTAAAGCAAATACAAGCTTATCATAATTCATGTTTTTGCCAGAACGAAGTATCAAATTTTTGGATGTAAAGTCTACTTTGTCTACATGGTCTTTTAAGATGTCTATCCTGTTTTTAGTCCAGAACCAGTCCTCATAAGGTTTAGTGTCTTCATACCTCATGTGTCCCATATATATATACATGAGTGCAGTTCTAGAATAAAAATGATCAGTTTCTGATGAGATGATTGTGATTCTGGCATTCGAATCGTGTTTTCGTATATGGCGAGCAGCTGATACGCCACTTACTCCATTTCCAATTATTGCAATATGCATTAAAGAGTTTTTTAGTTGGATTAAATATATACTAATAAAAGAAAATACAGGTTAAGTTGAGATGTAAAAAACAGGAAATGTCTTTCAAAAATGGCGCATTAAACTTTATTTAATGTATAAAATGTGTTAAATATTGTGCTAATATATTATAAATTTATTTAATATGTTGTATATTTGATTTCGAAGACATAATTCTATGACTTTCATCTTGTTCTTTCAAAATGTAAGTTATTGTCATCTTCCTTAACATTAACAACATTTTAAATAATTAATGTTAAAGATTTATTATATTTGGTGAAACAATTTTAGGACTTTAAGGGTCTTAATCTTACAAGATATTAGAAAATGAAAAGAAATCTACTTTTATTATTATTTACAGTAATCAGCTTTGCTGCATTCGCGCAGTTTGAATTTAATCAAACAGAGTTTGATGTTAATTTCGATCCTACTGATAATTACGACGTTAAGACTGATATCAATATCGCAAACATTTCTGACGAATCTGAAGAATTTATTTGGAATGTTGAGGTAGTTGAAACTACTGAAGGTTGGAATTTCTTCGTTTGTGATTTGAACAAGTGTTACGGTCCTGGATTAGCTAGTATTGACGAAGATGGAAAAAATGTTATGGAAGTTGAAGAAACTGGAATAATGTATTTTCATTTAGCACCAAATGCAACTGCAGGAACTGGAATTTATAAGTTGAATCTTACGAATGTAAATGACGCAACTGATATTATTCAGACACTTACATTCAATTTTAATACTGTTGTTGACGTGTCAGAAGAAGACATTGATAAAATCAATATTTTCCCTAACCCAGTTAATAACTACTTCCAATTAGAAAATCCAAACAACGTTGTTTCTCACATTCAGATTTATGATATTCTTGGAAAGAAAGCAATGGAATTTAATGTAGAAGGTGAAAATTCTTTTGATGTAAGTGGTTTACATACAGGAAGGTATTTTGCTAGAATATTTGATAAAGATGGTAAGTCAATAAAAGTTGTAAGACTGATAAAGGCATAATTTACCTTAAAAATATATGAAAAGCCTGTTGATTTTTTCAACAGGCTTTTTTTATGCCCATTCACTAATTATAACAAATAGGTAGTAAGAGCTAAAAGACTTTATTCTATTATTAGTGATTGTTAATTTAGCTGTTGTTCATAAAGTCTTACTGGTAATTATTTTCTAGTGTATATTTCGGGTTTAATAAAGAATAGAGTGTTAATTTTGCGGCTATGATACAAACAGATATTTTAATAATTGGAGCTGGACCTGTAGGAATGTTTACAGTGTTTGAAGCTGGACTGTTGAAGTTAAGATGTCATTTAATAGATGCACTTCCACAGCAAGGAGGTCAATTAACCGAAATATATCCTAAGAAACCTATTTATGACATACCTGGATATCCAAGTATATTAGCAGGAGATTTAATAGACAATTTAGCAGAGCAAATTGCACCTTTTAAGCCTGGATTTACATTAGGAGAAAGGGCTGAATCAATCGAAAGAACAGAAGAGAAACTTTTTACTATTGTTACAAATAAAGGGACAAAGATACAAGCACCTGTAGTTGCAATAGCAGGTGG
>CAYOIL010000169.1:0-8747 GCA_964403985.1 uncultured Saprospiraceae bacterium | reverse complement strand
TTTCAAACTTAATATCTTACTTAAGTTGTCTAACATATTGGGGGAACATCATATTACTTTGAAATATCCTTGAATTAATACAAAAAGAAAGATTATTGTTAAAAGGATCTGCAAAGCAGATAACCACTTTACACTATATCTCTTCGAAAAATACAAGACACCATATACTACTGTAAAAATCAATAATGAAACTAAAAATGCAGTAACGCGCAATGACTTAGCCTGTTCTAATTCCATTCTTGACCCTAACACTCTACTAAGATTACCTGAATTTTCAACTGAATACATTGTCAATATATACGTTGAAAGTCCTACTAACAAAACCAACATTATCCAAAACACTCCTCTTTCAAAAAAAATCTTCATTTTAAATCGCTTTTTAAATCTAAACTCCAAACCTAACATATATCTAAATAAATATGTATAACATCGTAAACATTAGTTAATTCTACCCCAATTAACCTATTCCTTATGCAATAATTTTTCCTACATTTGCCATATATTAATTAATTATAATATAAATCAATAGGAATGAAGTATCACCTGATATCTGGAGGTTGTGGATTCGTGGGAAGAAACATGGTAAAAAGACTTTACAAAACTACAAATGATCACATAATATTTATTGATAATTTACTAGTAGGTCCGCATCCTACTGAGTGGTTACCTGCTGAGAAAAGTGGCGATATTAAAGATATTGAAGTTTTTGGTGAAGACAAAAGACTACTTTTTATTCAAGATGACTTTAGAAATCTTCTTCAAAAGATGACAGCTGATGATCAATATTTGCAGAAAGAATACGGATTTGAATTTGATAAATTCAGTGATGTATTCCACTTTGCAGCCATAGTAGGTGGACGAGCAGTAATCGATGGTGATCCTATGATGGTTGCTCAAGATTTAGCAATTGATGCCGAGTTTTTCTATTGGATCTGTAGACATAAACCAGGAAGAGCGCTGTATCCTTCGTCAAGTGCAGCTTATCCAGTGAATTTACAAACTGAATCTCATAGTATTGCATTAAGTGAGTCAGATATTGATTTCAATAACATGGGACAACCAGATATGACATATGGTTGGTCGAAGTTAACCGGTGAATACTTAGCTAAAATTGCGTCGGAATATTATGGTGTTTCTGTTTTATGTATTCGACCATTCAGTGGTTATGGCGAAGACCAAGACTTAACCTACCCTATTCCTGCAATTGCACAACGAGTTGCCAGAAGGGAAGAACCGATGACTGTATGGGGAACTGGAAAACAAGGGAGAGATTTCGTCCATATAGAAGATGTGATGGATTGTATTTTCTTGGCAATGGATCACATAAGTGATGGATCGGCGATTAATATAGGAATGGGAAGATTGACATCATTTTTGGAAATCATCGATGTATTAACAGACATTGCTGGATATAAACCGAAAATCGAATGTTTGCTAGATAAGCCTGTAGGAGTTCATTCGCGTTATAGTAATATGGATTTTGTGACTGAAAAACTTGGATGGACCGCCAAAATTTCAATGGAAGAAGGAATGAGACGCATGTACGAAGCTGCATTGGAACGAGAAAACAAAGCGGCAAAGACGAAATAAATACATGAAAAAAATTGTCTGCTTTGGGCCTGGACCCAAATTCAAAGGAGGAATATCGAATTACAATACTTCACTTGCAAAAGCATTTGATAAAAGAGGAGATTGTGAAGTTCACATCGTGAGCTGGACTGTTCAATATCCTGCCATTATCCCTCGAGAATTTGTAGACAAAAGCAGTAAAACTGACTTAATGGAAGGCACCAACATTGGTGTAAAATACATTACAAACTACAACAATCCTTTCAGCTGGGCAGCGACTGCAAAATACATCGCACAATTAAAACCCGACATTGTAATCTTCCAGTGGGCTATTGCTATACAAGGCATTCCACTTGGTTATATTGCTCGAAAACTTAAGAAATACAAAGACATTGAAGTGATTTTTGACCTTCATTTTGTTATCCAAAAAGAAGGTTCTAGTCTCGACAATAAACTTACAAAAAGAGGTATCAAACACGCCGATAATTACATCGTTCACGCAATGAAAACCAAGCTGGAACTCGATGAACTCTTTGGGCAAACCCATACCTTCAATACAAGCGGAAAAAGACCAGAAAAAAACACTGTCATAAAACTCTATCACCCGATTTATGACCTCTTCAAACCCGATCCCGCCTTTAATATCGATGCCTTCAAAAAAGAACATGGCCTCGCTGAAAATGTATTCCTTTTCTTTGGATTCATCCGAAAATACAAAGGCCTCCATTTTGCTATTGAAGCCTTTTCTAAAGTAGCTGCAAAACGCGATGACGTAAGCTTTCTTATCTGTGGGGAATCATTCTGGAATACCGTCGATAAAACGAAATTAAAGAATAAAATCAAGTCCCTCCTTTTTGGAATAGCTAAAGGTGCTTTCCTCAAAAAGAAAGACGATGAAGGAGATTATAGACCACTCGAATTAATTAAAAAATTCGGCCTCGAAGACCGAACTATGGTTGTCAACACTTTCGTCCCTAATGAAGATTTACCTTCCTATTTCCAAGTAAGTAATGCTGTCGTTTTATTCTATGAATACGCAACACCTAGTGGGATAGAATCTTTATCATACAACTTCAAAAAACCTCTCCTCGCTACTAAAGTCGGACACTTTCCCGAAACGATTGATGATGGGTTTAATGGCCTTTTGGCGGAAGCCGAAAATACAGATGATATGGCAAGAGTAATGGAAAAATTTCTCGACAATCCATTAAACCCCGACAATGTGGAAGAAAAAACTAAAGACATGAGTTGGGAAAATTATGCCATTGCCATTCTAAACAAATAGATCTATTTTCAATTGAAATACTTTGTGAATTACGGAACAAAGTCTTGGTCTTGCACCTTATTTCAAGTATAACATTTCTTGTATGGCATAAAGCTTATAAGAAAAGTCTGAATAAATCTCTTTTATCAAGACAATTTCTATTCTTTTAATCCATCAATTCTATTTCAGTTTGTACCTTTAGAACAAAAAATAGATCTTATGCACATTCGCTATTCCGCAGTTATTTTATTTACTCTCTTATCTTTTTCGCTTTTAGCTCAGAATCCTAGATGGATTCCCATGAATTCTACAGACCTTGAAAGGATCGATGTTTCAGGTCAACAGATTATTCCAAATGAGTACAAAGTATTTTCAATGGATTTCGAAGCTCTTGAAGATTTTCTACAACTAAATCAATCGACTACTTTTTCTCTTGAAATACCATTTCCTGATGGAACAATACAAAAATTCACTTGTGAAAAAGCAACATTAATTCCAGACGGATTGCAAACAAAATATCCATCGATACTTTCTTTTGATGGAAAAGGAGAAACAATAAGAGGAAGTAGTATGAAATTTGGAATATCTCCAAAAGGATTCCATGCTATGGTCTTACTTCAGGGTTCAAGTCCTGTTTTTATTGACATAATTTCTCAAGGAATGACTTCCTATTACATGTCATATTATAAAGAAAATTACGAACCACAGCAAATTTTTACTTGCGATTTTCAAGGAGAAGATAAGTTAGCACCAACTTATGATTTAGACACTAAAAGTTTCGCAGGTGATTGTCAACTGAGATCTTATCGCTTAGCATTAGCATGTACAGGAGAATATACTCAATTTCATGGAGGGACTGTTGAAACTACATTAGCAGAATATGCAATTGCAATGGCAAGAGTAAATGGAATTTATGAAAAGGATCTAGGAATTACAATGATATTTATTGATAATACTGATGAGGTGATTTATTTGGATAGTGCAACGGATCCATATACCAACAATAGTGGTGGAGTGATGCTGGGAGAAAATCAGGCAACTCTAGACGATATTATAGGAACAGAAAATTATGACATCGGTCATGTATTTTCAACAGGCGGTGGTGGAATAGCCTCTTTGCAATCACCATGTAATAACAATCGAAAAGCTCAAGGAGTGACAGGATTACCAAGTCCTATAAATGATCCATTTTATGTTGATTATGTGAGTCATGAAATGGGCCACCAATTCGGAGCAAACCATACTCAAAACAATGACTGTAACAGAGTAGCTTCTACTGCTATGGAAGTGGGGTCTGCCAATACAATTATGGGATATGCAGGAATATGTGCTCCCAATTCAAAAAACAATAGTGATGATCACTTTCACGCAATCAGTATTGTTGAAATAACAAATTACATCGTAAACGGAAACGGAAATTCATGTACTGAACTTGTAGAAGTTGACAATACACAACCTACTGTAAATCTTGATCAATTATCATATAACGTACCAAAAGACACGCCTTTCATGTTGACTGCAAATGCAAATGATAGCGACGGTGATGTTATGACTTATTGTTGGGAACAAATGGACAATGAATTTGCTAACATGCCTCCTGAATTAACTAATACTGGAGGTCCAGCTTTTATTTCCAATTCACCATTATTATCACCAACACGTGTATTCCCTAATATGGATGCAATTGTAAACAATCAATTTCCAACATGGGAGGTATTACCAAATGTAGCTAGATTAATGAATTTCCGAGTTACAGTAAGAGATAACAAAAATCTTCTTGGTTGTACAGCTGAAGCCGATGTCCTCTTAGATGTTGATGGAGAATCTGGACCATTTTTAGTAGAACAACCAAATACAAATGTAGTATGGATGGCAACAGAAGAAGAAGTGGTAGAATGGGATGTAGCAAATACAGATGGAGGAGATGTAAACTGTGCCTTAGTGGATATACTTTTATCAACTGATGGTGGATACAACTACCCTATTACATTAGCGGAACAAGTTCCAAATGATGGAAGCCATACCATTATTGTTCCAGGAGAATTCACTAGTACTGCACGAGTAATGGTCAAGTGTTCTGACAATGTCTTTTTCGATATTTCAAATACGAACTTTAGTATTGAGACATCATTTTCATTTGCTTTTAGTCAGGAAGACATAACAATTTGTGAAGGAGAAGGGGATGTAATTGAAATCAGTACAGAAGGATTCGAGGGATTTGCTGAAGAAATCTCATTTACAGTGGAGGGTGAACCTGCAGGTTTAGAATATACTTTTTCAAATAATCCTGTAAACCCTTCTGAATCTACAACTTTAAATCTTACGAATAATTCAATAGAGCCAGGTGAATATAGTTTTACTGTTTTAGCAACAGCATCGGGAATTAGTATTCCCAAAACTGTGAATATTACAGTTCAGCCTTCTTCAATAACTGGACTAAACTTACTGTTACCAGAAAATGGTGCAGTAGATATTAATTTATCTACTACTTTAATGTGGGATAATGTACCTGGAATTAATTCATATGAAATAACCTTATCGAAATCACCAAGTTTTACAAACCCAATAACAGTTATTGCGAATAGTGGAACTTCAATTGATATAACTAATCTAGAAGGAAATACAGTGTATTATTGGAAAGTAACAGCAAACAGTATTTGTCTTCAAAACGGAGAATCAGATCTCTCTGCTTTTCAAACACAGCGTGATGGCATATGTAATCTACAAGCATCAGCTGATATACCTTTGGAAATACCTGAAGATGAAGTTGGAGTGTTTTCTTCTACTCTTGAAGTCTCCGATATTTCTTCTTACGACTATATGGAATGCTACATAGATTTAGAGCATACTTATCTTGGTGATATAATATTTACATTAGTATCACCGGAAGGAACAGAGTTAATTCTTATGGATCAACTAGGAGAGCCAGAATCAATGTTTGGTTGTTCAACTGATGATATTGCAGTTACTTTTAGTGACTTATCTATAAATCTTGCTGAGCTTTTAGAACAAACTTGTAGTGATTTTGAAGCTAATTATCAACCTGTAGATTTATTCGAAACGATTATTAACGAAGATGTAAATGGCGAATGGACATTGTTAGTTGAAGATGTATTTAATCAAGACGGTGGTCAAGTTGTAAATTGGGATTTGAAATTCTGTGCTTATCCAGATTTAGGAGATGTTAACTTGGTAAATGAGGTTTTAATTGTCCCATTTAACAATGAACGCGAGATTAGTGTTAATGAACTTCAAGTAGAAATAGACGAACCATTTAATTCTAGCTTTACTTTATTATCAACGCCAGCAAATGGAGACTTACGTTGGGAAAATCCTGATGGAATTATTGAAGTTTTAGGAGTAGGAAGTACATTCACTCAAGCAGATATTAATCAAGGAAAAGTTGTTTATGCACATAATGGCAATAATGAAACTACTGACTCTTTTAGATTTGATGCGATTGATGCTTTAAATAGATGGACTCATAATCAACAATTCAACATTATTATTTTAAGTGAAGGAGAAGCTTTTGTAATTCCTAATACAGAAAACTTAATCCTTTGTTTTGGTGAAGAAACGGCTTCGCTTGAAGTAGAAGTTCTTAATGGTAATGGACCATTTATGTATTCCATCGATGGAGGTGAGAACTTTGTATCTGATTCGATATTTAATAATTTAGGAGCTGGAGAATATGATATAGTGGTTCAAGATGTTAATGGATTTGAAATTTACAATGAGTCGTATGATATTGATGAACCAATTGAATTAATTGCAACAGCAACAAGTGAATTTTACGATATAATTGTAAATGGTTCAGGCGGAACTGAAGGATATACTTACAGCATAAATGGATTGGATTTCTTTGATTCTTCCATTTTTGAAGACATTGATCCAGGAGTTTATACTGTCACTGTTAAAGATGCTAATGGATGTGAAAGTACCGTAGATGTTAATCATGCATATGATGCACTTTCAAATCAGTTTGATATAATTGATAACATTTGTTTTGGAGATTCTACAGGTATTATTAATATATCAACAAGTGGAGGTTTCGCACCATATACTTACTCATTGGACGGCACGAATTACCAAGAACTTGAAACTTTCGAAAATTTAATTGCAGGAACTTACTCTGTATATGTAAAAGATGCTGGAGGACTTATCATTTCTTACGAAATTACTGTTTTCGAAGGCGGTGAAATAACATTTATATTAAATGGAAATGAAGATAACTTTTCAGTTGAAGATGTAGCAGGTGGAGAAGCTCCTTTTGAATACAGTTTAGATAATATAAATTATGTTGATTCTCCCGTATTCGACCCTCTACCAGATGGAGACTTTACAGTTTATGTTTCGGATGTAAACGGATGTACAAAGTCCTTGGAATACATAGAAATCGATGGGCAAATCGAATCTTCTCTTACTTTATGTGTTGATGATCCATCTGGTTCTTTCAGTGCGAATGCAACGGGTGGATTTCCTCCTTACAGTTATAGTATCGATGGTGTAAATTTTCAAGATTCAGAAACTTTTACAGATTTAGCAGCAGATACTTATACACTAATTATACGTGATAATTTTGGATTCCAAAACACAGTTGAAGTAACAATTAACGATCCTGATCCCATCACTGTAACTACAGAGTTCATCAGTGGACAATTAATAATAACAGCAACAGGTGGAACAGGAACGTACATGTATAGTATCGATGGAGGACTTACTTTTCAATCAGGTAATACCTTTGATATTGACATCACTGGAAATTATCCTATTGTTGTTATTGATTCCAATGATTGTATAGATGAAACCATGCTTACATTGAATATCGTAAACAATAAAGATATCGCTCTTGACGATTTGATTAAAATATATCCGGTTCCTGTTTACAACAATTTAATGATCGAACTGGATCCTTCTATTTCAGAAAACACAAGATTTAAAATCTATAATATCGTTGGTCAAGAAATGGACTTTATTCCGTTACAGTCAGGCAATGAATTTACTATTGACTTTTCAGAATGGACTCAAGGCCAATATGTACTTACAATACAATCAGAGGAAACAACGATTACAAAAAAGATATTGAAATTTTAGAATAGGTATATTTTAATTTCTATACAATAAATCTGGAGGAGTATTCACCAACGTGGGTATTCCTTCTTTTTTGATGTATGGATATTTAATCCTATTTCTCTTATAGAATTTTGAGTTTTTATCTACAATTTCGTCTTTAGAAATACTCATATTAACTAAGGCTATTCTCGTGTTTTCTTCCTTGAATTCGAATCAAAAATTCACGAACTAAAGGTGAAATCTTATAACAGAAAAGGTAGAGCATGTTTGATTTCTTTTATTTTTTTGGGCTTAAAGCCCAAAAACTTTTGCCTAAAATCATTGTCAATTGCCCATTGCCTCAATACCCATTGCCTGATTACCGATTACCCATTTTTCATTTTCTTTACTCACTACTCAATATTCATTACTAATTATTCATTACTCATTACAACCGAAGTTGAGTTTAGAAAACAATTTTGTTAAGTTTCTGCTATGCCCTTGATTAAGTTTTAATAATAATGTATTTTGCAATATGCCAATTGATCTATACTTTAATAGATACTAAGCCCCAATAGTTATGAGCGAACACAAACAAGAGAATCAAACACCCAATGTATTTAAATCTATAGGTAATTACTTAAAAAATACCTTTACTTTCGGTCCAGCAGCAGAGCCAACAGCAGAAACAACTGAAGCTGACTCTCAAAATGCGACAGCTCCAGCCCCAACATACTCGCCTACTGCAGCTGCCGGAGAACCAAGTGGCCCAAGTGAAGTAATTACAGATGAAGTACAAGGTCATTTAAGCACAAGAGAAGGCTTTAGAAATGATGTGTATCTTGATTCGGAAGGAAAACCC
>CAYOIL010000168.1:6452-8753 GCA_964403985.1 uncultured Saprospiraceae bacterium | reverse complement strand
GTAACCCTCTCTTTTTTTCAACTTATATTTTCAACTAGTTTTGGGACATGATCATGGAAAGGGTTAGCCTTATGTTTATGCGTTTATGAAATATCTGGGTTTACAATTGAAATGCAAAAAAAAGATGGAAGTGTAGCAGCTGTTTTACAGACGAGTAAAAAATATGACTTTGATGATTTTGAAAAAACAAAAGATTTTGTGAAAACGATGTTAGAAATAAAAAATGAATCTACAATAAGTAAAGTGGGAAACAATTTGCAATTAATGAAATGTATTGAAATATATAACTCTAAGGAGTTGGAAAACTTTGTGAATCAATTATAACAATTTACAAAGCAGCAAGACTTTTAAGTTTTGCTGCTTTTATAAGCCCATGAAAGGCATAGAAAATGTGTTTTTTATCTTCTTCTGTAAGTTGTTCAATATCAGAAAGTCTGTTCAATTTTTTCTTCACTACTCCATTTCTTAAATCAATTCTTTATTTACCTATGATTTATTCAGGATTTAAGGAACACACAAAAAAAAGCGATGAACAGTTTGAACCATTCATCGCTTATGATATATTTGATTTTATTATTTTTATTAAGCAGACACTAGCATATCAGCACTTTTTACTGTTTTTATTATTCTAGCTGCAACTTTATAAGGGTCTGCAGAAGAAGCAGGTCTTCTATCTTCTAACCATCCTTTCCAGCCATTTTCAACAACTGCAATTGGAATTCGGATTGATGCACCTCTATCACTTACTCCATAACTATAGTCACTAATTGTTTGTGTCTCATGATCACCAGTTAGCCTTTGATCATTGTCTGGTCCATACACATCTATATGTTCTTTTACAAATGGTCTGAATGCTTCACAAATTGCTTCATAATCTGATTTGTTACCAGAGTTTCTTAGCAAGGAGTTAGAGAAATTCGCATGCATTCCACTTCCGTTCCAGTCTGCATCTTTACCAAGAGGCTTACAGTGGTATTCCACAAATAGACCATATTCTTCGCAAATTCTTTCCATTAGATATCTCGCAACCCAAAGTTGATCACCTGAAGCTTTTGCTCCTTTTGCAAAAATTTGATATTCCCATTGACCAATTGCTACTTCAGCATTGATTCCTTCGATATTAATTCCTGCATCGATACAAGCATCCAAATGCTTTTCAACGATATTTCTTCCATAAGCATTTCTTGCTCCTACTGAACAATAATACTGCCCTTGTGGAGCTGGTTCACCTTCTTCTGGCCATCCTATAGGTTTATTAGTTTTTACATCGTACAAGAAATATTCTTGCTCAAATCCAAACCAATAATCATTGTCGTCATCATTGATAGTAGCACGACCATTTGATTCATGCGCAGTTCCATCTGCATTAAGAACTTCACACATAACTAAGTATGCATTCTTTCTAAGTGGATCTGTACAAACATAAACTGGACGTAGAATACAGTCAGATGAATTTCCCTCAGCTTGCTGAGTAGAAGAGCCATCAAATGACCAATCGTCTAGATTTTCAAGAGTACCATCGAAATTACTAACAACTTTAGTTTTACTTCTTAAACTCTGTACTGGTTTGTATCCATCTAGCCAGATGTATTCTAATTTAGATTTTGACATTGTGATATTATTTTAAATTTATCTTTTATTACAACTCAAAATTGCGGTTATTTACCCTTGTAACACAAGCGATAATTTTGTTCTATTGTGATGTTCAATACATGATTGATGTGCGTAAGTGTTTGAATTTCATATATTTGTAGAAGTAATTCTTGTTATGATCAGTAAGTCAAAAGAACTTTTATTTATTTTAATAAAACGGTTGGATAAAGCCGAAAAAAGAAATTTTAAGCTTTATGCTTCAAGATCTGGCACTAAAGAAAATAAATTTGTTCAACTTTTTGATTTAATCGATTCTCAAGAAAATTATAATGAAGAGGCAATTAAAAAGAAATGGGATGGCCTCACTTCATCTAAATTAGCTAACTTAAAACGCCATCTATATTCTCAGATAATGAAAAGTCTGCGTTTTCTATATACTGAGCGCGAGATGGATATTCAATACAACGAACAATTGGATTATGCTCATATCCTCTATTCCAAAGGACTATATCTTGAGGCGCTGAAATTACTTGAAAAACTTAAGGTTAAATTGAAAGGTGCAAATAGAGATATTTTGCTACTTCAAACTGTCGAATTTCAAAAGATGATTGAGCTTCGTCATATCACTAGATCAAGAAAGGTAAAAAATAAAATGGAGCTCTTGATTGAAGAATCAGAGCTTGTTACTAAGAAAGTTTCAAGACTAGG
>CAYOIL010000168.1:2128-6442 GCA_964403985.1 uncultured Saprospiraceae bacterium | reverse complement strand
GTATATTAAGCAAGGCCATGTTCGCGACGATAGGGATAAGTATTTTACTCGTCAATATTTTTATTCTAAACTGCCTGATTACAATATGAAAAAGGTTAGTTTTTTCGAAAAAGTACTTGTTTTTCAATCCTTCACTTGGTACCATTATATGTGTTTGAACTTCCCGTATTGCTTTAAAAACAGTAAAAAATGGGTGGATCTATTCCTTAGCAAGCCACTTATGATAGAACTAGATGCTGGCCTTTACTTAAGAGGAATGCATTATTTATTGACTTCCTTATTTTACCTTAATTATGTAGAACTCTACGATTCCTACTTTGAAAAATTAAAAGAATTTGAAGTAGAATATAAGAAAGACTTTAGTGTGAGTACTCATCTATTGCATTTCACATATACGATGAATGCTGAATTAAACTATAATTTGCTCCACAGGAAATATGAAGAAAATACAAAACTGGAAAAAGTAATAGACGAGGAACTAGACAGAGCCTCTTTTTCTATTGATACGCATAGAAGTATGATATTCAATTATAAAATTGGCTGGTCCTATTTTTTACTCGGAGATTACGAAAAAGCGAAAATTAGATTTATATCGATCATTCAATCAACAAATGAAAAGTTGAGAGCAGATACAATCTGTTATACTAAGGTAATGTTGATGCTGTGCTATTTTGAAAATGGAGAGTATTTTACGATTCAGAATCAGATATCAAATTTGCGTAAGTACCTAAGTAGTCATAAAGAGTTAAATGTAGCAAATACGATGTTACTTGGATATATTTCTCATTGTTCAAAAAACAATGTGGAGAAAGATGACAAGAAGTTGAAAGAGTTAGAGAAAAGTCTGATTAAAGCTAAGGATGACGCATATGAAAAGAGAGCGTTTATATATTTCAACTATTTGGACTGGGTTAAAAGTCAGGACTTAAAATAAATGGCATAACTTGATTTTATCCTTTTTATTTGGGCTTAAAGCCCAAAAACAAATAGAAAAAACACCTTACTTAAATAAAATAGCAGACTAAAAGAGTTAGATTCATTACTCCCTTCCCCACGAATTCCCTACCCAAGTATAAATTACACAAGAAAATACACCCGCTAATGTATACTGATTAAACACTTCTATTCCTTCTCTTAGCCCCATAAATACTGCTATAGTAAATAAGATAGATCCCACACTCAAAACGGCTAATGCTATCCATTTTGGCCTGCTGTTCTTTTCTTCTGCTATGCGCTGAGATGTTAATAATCCTAAAAATCCAACACCCACCCAGTTAAAGTAAGCTGCATTTATTAATAAACCCAATAGTGCCGCTAAGGCTATAATCAATAATTGGATTCCAGTAAATTTTGCGAGCCTCATCTCCCGTTCATTTAACGCCAAACGACCATTCATTCTCGTATACAATATAAAGGTCATTATCGAATCCAATATCCATGAAGATAATACAAACAATAACAATATGCCTACTATCGTAAAACCAATAGGCTCCGCTATTCCTCCTATAATTTCACTTAGTTTACCTATTGATCTCATTACAATGACAATTCCTATTATCATTATGAAATTTACTTGAGAACTTTGCTTTGCCATGAATAGTTGAAACTGTAACAACCACTTATATAAGGGGAACTTGGCTTTCATTGCCAACTTCATTCCATGTTGAGCATATTCATTCGTTGGTGACTTAAATAAAGCTTGCTGAAAATGTTCTATCGCTTTATTTACTTTCCCTTTTTCCAAATACTGCATTCCATAATTCGTATGAGTGTCTACATTCTCCGGATCAAGATCCAATACTTTATCCATCAAGACTTCCGACTCATTTCTCTTTCCTTGAGCATTGAAAATTCTCGCTAATAAGTTGACCGCCTCTACATTCTGACCATCAATTGACAAAGCCATTTTTGCCGATTCTTCTGCCTTTACGTATTTCTTTTGATGAAACAATATTCTTGCTTTCAATTCGAAAAACACATCATTATTTGTATCAAGGGAAATCGCTTCGTTCAATAAATCCAATGCATTAGAGAAATCATTTTTATGCAAAAATATATGCGATCTCAAATAAAAATGATATCCATTCCATGGCTCGATTCGTATCAATTCTTCCGTTAAACTATAAGCTTCATCGATTCGCTTCGTATACAAGGCACATGTCGCTAAATACGATAGTAATTGAGGATTATCTGGCTCATGTACTAAAGCATCTTTTAGCAAGTCATAAGCCATTTCATATCTCCCTTGAGAAATTAAAAACTGAAACCTTTCGTCCATTTATAGATACTTTAGAATATCATCATACAATCCACTTTGATTCGAATAAAGTGCATAATTCTTGGCCGTATTAAACCAATCTGTTGTCGTTGGCCTATGTTTTTTAATTGCTTTTACTAAATCTTTAGTCCCTATCGGCTGAATCTCTCCAGTCTCCATTGCAATCTCTAATTTATACTCTGTAGCAATATCAATGACTGCTTTTATGTCAGCACCTGAATATTTTTTCGTCAACGAAGCTAGCTTTTTAAAATCAACATTTTCGGCTGGTTTATCTTTCAAATTTAATTCAAATATCTTCATTCGCGCTTCTTCATCTGGCGGTGGAACAAAGATTATTCGATCAAATCTACCTGGCCTCCTGAAAGCTGAATCCAATGCCCAAGGTGTATTTGTAGCGCCTATTATTAATAGCCCATCGTTATCACTTTCCATTCCATCCATCTCCGCTAGAAACTGATTGATCACATGACGACCCGAATGATTCCTCATTTCATGTCTGTTGGCACCTAGTGCGTCAACTTCATCGAAAAATAAAACACTAGGTCGATGAGCACGCGCTACTTCAAATGTCTCCGCTAGATTCCTCTCACTTTGTCCAACATACATATCTAAGATGTCACTGATCGTAACATTGATGAAGTTGGCATTAATTTCTCCAGCTGTTGCTTTTGCTAAAAATGTCTTACCACATCCAGGAGGGCCATAGAGAAGAATTCCACCTCCCACTTTCTTACCAAACTTTTTATAAATTTCAGGGTTCTCAAGTGGTTTTATGATCTTTAAATTGATCTCTCTCTTTATGTTTTCAAGTCCTCCAACATCGCTAAAATTTACATCACTCTTTTGGATAAAACCAGCATCTTCAAGTTCTAAATCTTCTAATATATCATTTACTTTTAATCGCAAGGCACTGTCTAATTCATCATCTGAAAAGCCTGGACTCATGGATAGTATTTTCTGATATTGGTCTTGAGCGGCCTTTATATTTCCATCTTTAACTAATGCTCTGGTATAGAAAAGACGTAGCTTGAATGGAAGATTGAAATCATCTTGGACCTCTTCAACTATCATTATTACCGCACTGTATTTTTCCTTTTTATAAAAGGCTTCCGCCAAAAGCTCTTTTGCAGCTAAATTAGCTTTATCTCTTTTTAAGATTTCTTGTGATTCATTAACAGCTTCATCCAGAAAATTTTCAGATAAAAATTTTTGAACTAATAATAAGCGTAGTGGGATGTTTTCTGGTGTAAAACTGAGCGCCTCTTTCAGCTGCTTTATCTCTTGATTATATTTCATGCTTGCTAGTTTAAAGTAAAGGTAAGAATGTCAAACTAAAATATATAGTTCACCAAAAGCTTTCAACAATTTATTTACATTTGGTATTATTAACTTGTGTTCGAGTTAATTTATGTATCATAATTCGAATTAAATGTGTTGAGTTAGCCTCTAAAATTAAATCTATGAGATCTCTTTTACTTACAATTATAACGTGTTTTTTATCATTTTTCGCATACAATCAATCTACCTCTACAAATGAAATTCCACCCGAAAGGAATCCTTTAATTTACAAAATCATCGAAGGTGTAAATGAAGAAAATATTGAAAAAGACATAAATAAATTAGTTTCTTTTGGCACCAGACATACGATGTCTGATACTCTTTCCAAAACCAATGGAATAGGTGCTGCACGCCGTTGGATTCATGAGGAATTTAAGCAAATATCTAGATCTTGTGCAGATTGTTTAGAAGTTAAATATCACAGTGGTATTGTAGAAGTAGGGGAGTCGAGAAGGATTCCAGAGAGAACCAAAATAGTAAACGTCCTCGCGATTAAAAGAGGAACGGTGTATCCGAACAGGTATGTAATTATGAGTGGAGATATTGACAGCAGAGTAAGTGACGGATTAGATGCAACAAGTACTAATCCAGGAGCTAATGATAATGCGAGTGGAATGGCTGGAGTAATTGAAGCAGCAAGAGTTTTGTCTCAGTATGAATTTCAAAATGGCGGCCAAATCGTCACAGCGAAAATA
>CAYOIL010000168.1:0-2118 GCA_964403985.1 uncultured Saprospiraceae bacterium | reverse complement strand
GTCAGGCGAAGAACAAGGCTTATTTGGTGGGAAGTTTTTAGCTGAAACGGCTAAAAAAGAAGGATGGGATATAGTGGCGATTTTGAATAATGATATGATTGGTAATATTCATGGAATTGATGGAGTGGTTGACAATACAACCTTTAGAGTATTTTCAGAGGCAATGTCTCCTAAACCAAGTGAACAGGAGTTAATATGGAATCGATTTTATGGAGGAGAAGTTGATGGTCCTAGTAGACAGATTGCGAGATATGTCCATACAATGACGGAAAATTATATGACGAATCTACGTGCAATTATGATTTATCGACTGGATAGATTTGGTAGAGGAGGACATCATCGTCCATTCAATGATGCAGGTTTTCCCGGAGTAAGAATTATGGAAACTCACGAGAATTATAATAGACAACATCAAGATATAAGAACAGAGGATGGAATTGAATATGGAGATGTTATCGAAGGTGTAGATTTTAATTATGCCGCTAAATTAACTTCAGTGAATGCGATTTGCTTGGCTTCTTTAGCTTGGGCACCACCTGCGCCAGAAGAAGTAATGATAGGTGGTGCAGTAAAACCTTCTACGAGATTGAAATGGAAAATGTCAACGAATCCAGATGTTGTTTCTTATAAAATTTACTGGAGAGAAACAACTAGTCCTACTTGGGATAATTATCGATATGTAGGGCGAGTCGACGAATTTACACTTGAAAATATAGTAATAGATAACTACCTTTTTGGCGTAGCAGCAGTAAATAAAAATGGTGATGAAAGTCCTGTCGTTTATCCTAAAACTTTAATTCCTAGAGGCTTACGAAAATAGTATGGCTGGAAAAAAGCAAGTGGTTTCTTTAGATAATAAAAAGTTTACGCTTTCGAATATGGATAAAGTCCTTTATCCAGAATCGAAAATTGTGAAGGCTGAATTAATTCAGTATTATCTGCAAATTGCTCATCATTTTATAGATTTCGCTAAATCCCGACCTATAAGTATGATTCGATATCCTGATGGTATCGATAAGACTAAATTCTATTCTAAGAATTTGCCTGATTACGCCCCTAGTTTTATACAATCTAAGATTTATACCTATGATGGAATTTCATATCCCATCATTGATTCTCGACCCGCTTTATTGTGGATGGCAAATATGGCAAGTTTAGAGATTCATGGGGATAATGTTTTTTTTGAAGGTGAGGAGTATTTTATAGATCACATTATAATTGACCTCGATCCGCCTGAAGATTTTTCTTTCGAAAAATTGAAGAAATTAGCTTTGAATATAATGGAAGAATTATCGAAATTCGGGATGACTCCTTATATTAAAACCAGCGGTAGTAAAGGTGTTCACATTTATGTTCCTATTTATAAGATTGAACCCTCAGATTCGTTTTTTGAGCAGTTGAAAACATTGTCTATTCGACTAGCAGAGAAGTTTCCGAAAGAAGTAACCATGGCATTTCGGAAGAATAAAAGAAGCGGAAAAGTATTCGTTGATATATTGAGAAATAGAGTTTCTCAGACCTGTGTTTTACCATTTTCTACTCGTGCTATTTCTACATGTCCCGTTTCTATGCCCTTATTTATAGAAGATTTCAAGGAGATATCAAGTAGTAGAGCTTATACTATTTTTAATGCACCCGTTTATCTTGCTGAAAAGGGAAATCCGTGGGAAGATTTCCATTTGGATGCTTCGGACTTTTTTGGGTCGGGGCCCAAAGGAAAAAAGTCTTCTCTTCTCCAAGAATTACATGAGGATTGGTTTGATGTACCTTCGTTTGAACATCAGCTAGCTAGTGAAGTGAAAAAACTAAGCGAGTATAAATCGAATCTTATTTACGAAAATAAATGGGACGGTATACGGGTTTTTATCTACGTGAATGGATCAAAAGTAAAGGTGTTGTCTAGAAATAATAGAAATATTACTAAGCAATTTCCTGATATTGTAAAGGTATTTCAAACTTCAACAAATACAGGTTTACAATTTGTATTTGATGCTGAAATTGTGTCAACTGATACATCAGGAAAACCGATTTTTTCCCAAGTCATTAGTAGATTACATCAAAAATCAAGTTCTACTCATAAATATTCAGTATCTGCCTATGTTTTTGATATCGTTGTAC
>CAYOIL010000167.1:0-8807 GCA_964403985.1 uncultured Saprospiraceae bacterium | reverse complement strand
GGTACACATTGATGAATTTACTCCATCACTTACTGTAATTGTTACTGTATTTGCCCCTATATCATCACATGTAAAGTCGGTAATATCCAGTTCTAATGTAAGGTCACCACAATTATCCATACTGCCATCATCTACTGAGGCTGAATCTATGCTTGCTGAACCCATCGCATCTAAGTATACGGTGATATCCTGAACAATACATTCTGGAGCTAGGTTATCTTCGACTGTAATTAACACTGGACAAGAATCTGGCGAAGCAGTTCCTGCATTATTTATTAAGAAAATTTCGATAGGAGAATCTGCAATGTCAGCACAAGTAAAATCAGTTCTACTTAAAGACAAGTCGACATCACCGCATGGATCAGAACTTCCGTCGTCAACATCAGTTACAGCAATTACTCCGTTTCCATCATTGTCAAGCGAAACGGTTGCATCAATTGTACTACAAATAAAATTACTTATTACAAAAACTTCAGCAGTTGCAGAACAAGTATTCCCACTTGTATCACTAACCATGAAAGTAACAGTATTAGCACCTAATTCATTACAAGTAAATGTATTGGGTGTTACGGTTAAATCTTGAATTATTCCACATGGATCAAAAGTACCATTATCAATAGTATCAGGAGTTGCAATGACCATACCACTCTCCCCTATTTCTAAAGTAACATCTTGTACTATACAAGTAGGGCGAATAAATTCTCTTACTCTTACTACACCATCGGAAGTACAAGTATTTCCAGAATCATCTGTAGCCGTAAAGACGACTGGATTTAAACCAACATCGTCACAAGAAAAAGCAGCAGGAGTTATAGTGAAAAATAGGTTGTCGTCACAATTGTCTGTAGAACCTTCATCTACAAATCTAGCAGGTAATGGGACTGTAATATCTAAGAAAAGATCGACAAAGCCTGTACCTGATACACACATAGGTGCAATTGTATCTAAAACACTAACAGTAGAAGTACAGGTACTAGTATTACCTGCAACATCTTCTACAGTGAGTTCAACAATATTGTCACCAATATTATCACAGTCGAAAGAGCTGATATCTATTGAAGTAGTGACATCTGTACAGAAATCATTACTTCCATTGTCAATGTCTGCTGGAACAATTGCCACATTACCAGTCGCGTCAAGATATACAGTTACATCTTGTGCGAGGCACTCTGGTGGTGTTACATCAGGAGCACATTGAGCACTTAGAGTATTATAATGTAGTGTTATAATACAAATTAAAAGTGAAGCGAAAAACGTCTTCATTGTTATGTAGTTTACTATTTTGAGAAATAGCTCTACATCAAAAATCAGGTTAACAAAAAGGCAGAATTAGGTTATAAAGTAGGTTCTCTGCTTGTTTATTATTTTTTTTCCATCTTAAGTAACATCGAAAGTCAATAGACCTTAATTATTGACAATCAATAGATTGAGTAATAAAATGGCAAAAAGGTTTTATATTCTATGTGTAAATATATAAATATTTATAATATGTAATACATATTACATATTTATTTTATATAAATATTTTACTTTATGAATAATTGTGACTTATTTTTTTTTAAACTAAGTTCGAGTTAAAATTGATAATGTAAAAATCTTAGAAAACACAGGTATTTAGCTGACAAAGTAAACTTCAAAAGAGTCAAATGAAACTTTCTCATCGAATATAGTGGTGATTTTCTTTTATCCTTTATACTTATATCTAAATAATACCCTTTTGTGAATTCAAAAATGCAAGCTTATGTATTTTAAGCACCGGAATGCACATACAAAGTAATGTCGAACTCATTTCTTTAACAAAAAAAGGAAGCTCTTGAATCATCAAGAGCTTCCTTTATATTTTTTAAAATTCCTTGGAATTTAATCTTACATTTTAGTCCATTTTGCAATTGACTTCATGTTGCTATTTACATAACCTTCATTACCAGCTTCTTTTGCTAGTTCAATAGATCGTTTAGCAGTTGCAATCGCATCTTTATATTTTCCAAGTTCCGCTTGAATTAGAGCTTTTCTTCTTACCGCCCAAAACTTTTCGTAATCCATAGATATAGACTTATTAATATAATCTAGTGCAGTTTCTAAATTTTCTTTCTCGTCTAGATAAAATCCTGCCATGTTATAGTAATCTCTATTTGAAGGACCAGCCATCATTTTGTCAATTGACTTTTGAACTGTTGCTTTAGTTGGTACATCAATGTCAAAAGAAACTAGAGTATTTTCCCATATCATTTGGATTGACGCTCCATTGTTGTGAATTCCACCTACATTTATTAAAAATGTTTCCATTGATACAGGTAATTTAGTAGGTGTTGCCATTACTTTCGCAGCAACCTTTGCATCGTTCCATTTTTCTGGCGTTCCCCAGTTTTCGGTATCTGTATATAGATAAACTTCCCAACTTTTAGCTCCAGGCTTAGTAAAAATTGAATATGTTCCAGCTTTCACATCACTTCCACCGATTTTTACATCACCAGAAAAAGTAATCATAGTGTTTTTATTAGCACCAGTTCTCCACATTTGGTCATATGGTACTAAATCACCAAAGATTGCTCTTCCTTTCATTGAAGGCCTAGAGTATTCAATTGTAATATCTGTCAATCCCACTTCTTGGCTTACAGTAGACATAGGACTAGCAGCAGGTGTTTTAAATTGAGCATTTATTGAAGTAAAGCCCAAAAGCATAGTTAAAAAGATGAATAAAGAAATTCTCATTAAAGTAAATTTTGTTAAGTGAATGAATTGATTTTTAGAATATCATCGAAACATAATAATATTTAAAAAGTTCAAGCAAATCCGTAAAGATGCCATTTGCAAAAATATAAATTTTAAGAATCTTGTTGTTTTAAAGTATGGTTGTTAATTGTAAGTGATAAGACGAATAGAAAACTTTGGGCTTAAAGCCCAAAAAAAATCCGCCACTAAAATAATTTAGTGACGGATCCCAAACAGTTATCGTTAATAATGGATTTATTCCATTAACATCATTCGTTTAGTAAGTTTACGAGATCCACTTATGAACTCATAAACTATAACGCCTGAATTAATTGACATTTCACTCTTGTTTAATTCTATTGTATTGTTTCCTTTCGGAGCAAAGCCAGTTTTAGTATATAATAGCCTTCCATCAATCGTATAGAAATTAAATGTATAATCAGCATCTGTAACCATCTCAAATTCTATGACTGTATTATTAGTCCAAGGATTTGGTACATTCTGATGTAGAACAGCTCTTAATGCTTCCTCTTTGTTCACAAAACGTAAAGTTGCTATATCCGCATTATTAGTATAGAACTCATTTACATCTTTTCTCATTTTAATTAGTTCCTGAGCATCAATTGCTTTGTCACTTCTCAATACGATTGTAAATAATTCTTCCGAATCACTAATCTGTATTGGTGCAATATTCAACCAAGAAATCTTCAATGCCTCGTTTCCAATATTATAATCTGTAGATTTAATATCGATAGCTCCAGGAATAATTCTTTCGATGTCAAGACCATTAACATCAAGTGTTATTTCAAGTGCTTGCAGTGATTCAAATTCTCCAGAATATACAGGAACATGTACAAATCCATTAGTTGGGTTCAACATTTCATTATCTAAAAATAGATTATGAGTTGAACGGATTCCAAACAATTTGGATTCACCATCTGGTTCATTATCGTTTCCAACTAATCCTTGGAATGAACCGTTAACATCTCCTACTTTGATTCCTACAAAATCTTGATCTACATGCTCTTGTAAATCAAAGAACTGTGCATTTTCAGGGAAAGTTGAAGCGAAAGGATTTGCTGGATCAGCAAAAGCAAATTCAGCATCTACGAATCTGAAACTATTGTTATTAGGGAACTCATCATAAGTTCCAAGAATAACTTTTTGAATCTGAATAATATCTGTACCACTTACCGTTTCATTATGATCAGCATCAGCAGCAATTATATCATAAGGCGTAGGTAAAATTTGTAAGCCTAAAATATGCTTTTGAATTAGTAGGATATCCAATGTTGTGATTCCTTCAGATGGCTCTTCATTATTAAATGGAGTTAAGTTAAGGTCATCACCCATATTGATATCATCAAATGCATAGAATCCATTGTTTTCTACCATTTCCATATCTTCCATGTCACCGTCAAGGTACATCGCTGTACTTTGAACTGCAGTTCCATAATGAGTTTCTACATTTCCTTGAACCAAGCCTTGAGGAGTCATACAGAATCCGTTAGGATCAAGAACCGTTGTTTGTGCTCCACAAACGAAGAAGTTACCAGCTTCGTCAATAGTTGCTATATCAACTACCATTAATATTCCTACATCATCACAATCAAAAGTAATTGTTTCAGCTAACATGTTATCACTTAAATCATCATCTCCTTCTTCGTAATCAAGAACAAAAATGAATTCTAAATCAATTGAATCTGAACAATTATCAAATGCAGTTCCTATATAATCTTCAGGCATTACTGTTGCCATTAAGTTACTTTGTATTTCAGGGAAAACCTTAATACAATCAACAACAGGGTCAGACTCTTCAGTAACAGTAATACTAATCTGGAAATCACTGATATTACCACATCCATCTTCTGCAGTGTAATTAACTATCGTTTCACCTACAGGATAAGTTCCTGATGCATCCAATATATCATTATCAGCAACTGGGCTATCATTTGTAATGATTAAGTCTGTTGTACAATCCATTACTGTAAGTCCACTCAAATCAACAAAAGCACCACATTCGTCAGTATCAGACATTAAAGTTGTGTCAGCTGGTAAACCTGCAAATACAGGTGCGCCGCTATCATCAACAATTACGATTTGTATAAATTCAAATTCCGAATCTACTTGACAAGTATCTGTCACAGTAAATGTTCTTTGAATAGTATCCTGACAAGTTGTTCCCATTCCTAAACTGATATCTTCAAATTCAATTACAGCGCTAAAACAAATAGCATCCATCGTATCAATTACTGGGAAAGACATAAGATCTATAGGATCAGTTGAACTACAATCAAAAACTGATAACGTATCTTCTGGCCATATTATATTAGCTTCAGAGAATAAGTTTTCATCAGTAACTTCAATTGTTATTGTTTGAGTACAAGAGGCAGAATTTCCACTTAGATCCTCCACAATATATGTTATAGTTATTGTACCTAATCCACATCCATTTAAGTCTTCAACGATTATAGTATCTTGCATAGATGAACCTAAACAATTATCATCAAATATTGGCTCACCAAATACTAAAGGATTACTTAAATCATCTTCACAAGTAAAAGTTAGATCAGCTGGACATGTTACTGTTGGAGCAATAGTATCTGCCACAGTCACAAGTGCAATACAAGTATCCATTTCACCAGTTGTATCATCTGTTACAATCAATTGTACTTCTTGAGGGTTTGTACCCAAATCATTACAATTAAATTCGTCTTCATCTATAGAAAGTGTACCAGTATTTCCACAAGGCACCATACTTCCTCCATCAACATCTGCAGGCTCAATTGTTACACCACCGAATTCATCTAGGAATACAGTAATATCTTGACAAACTGCTTCAAGAGCATCATTACTTTCTACTGTAACAGTAGCTTCAGCTGTATCCGTGTTTCCACAATTATCTGTTACCGTTAAAATTACTGTATTATCACCTAGATCATCACAATCAAATGTATTTGGATCTAGTTCGTAAGTTGCAATTTCACCACATTCATCAAAACTACCATTATCTATATCAAGCGGATCAACAACTACTGACCCATCCATTTCAATAAATACTGTAATATCTTGAGCAATTGCTTCAGGGTCTACAGCATCTACAACTACAATAGTAGTTGCACAAGTTGCAGTATTACCATCATTATCAGTTACAGTAAGTACAATTGGCACAATACCTTTATCATCACATCCAACACTTGATGGATTAACTGATAAAGTTACTCCCTCTCCACAAACATCAAATGAACCGTCGTCAATAAAACTTGCAGGAACAGGTACTGGGAAATTAGGATTAAATATTGTAATTGTAACAGTTTCTGGAGCTACACAAAGTGCTGTAGGCGGCACATCATCAACCACAGTAACAGTTGCTGTACATTGAGAAGTATTACCTGCATCATCAGTAACCGTTAATGTAACCGTATTGTCGCCTAAATCATCACAATCAAATACATTTGGAGTAAGTGCTAAAGACACATTATCTCCGCATATATCAGAACTTCCATTATCTATATCTTCTGCATCTACTGTCACTGGATTTTCATCCATTAGTGAAATTGTAATATCTTGTGTCACACATAAAGGAGCAACACCATCATTTATAGTAACTGTAGCATCACATATAGATGTATTTCCAGCATCATCAGTTACTGTCAACGTTACTGTATTTTCTCCTACATTTTCACATGTAAATGTATTAGGAGTAGCATTAAAATCAACAATAACTCCACAAGCATCTGTAGATCCTCCATCAAGATCTTCTCCTGAAATAGTAATAACCCCATCTGCATCTTCTATAGTAAATGTAAGATTTTGAGTTACACATAATGGAGCTACTTCATCAACAACTGTTACTGTTGCATTACACTCAGATGTATTTCCGCTTTGATCTGTTACTACTAATACAACTGGATTAACACCAAGGTCACCACAATCGAATGAACTAGGAGTAACATCGTAGTCAATTATCGTTCCACAATCATCAGCACTACCATCATCTACATCTTCTCCTTCAATAAACACAGTTGCTCCACTTGGTGGTATCGTTATTGTTATATCCATTGTATTACAATTCGGCGCTCCCAAATCATCAACCATAACATTGATCGAACAAGTTGAAGCATTCCCGCATGCATCAGTTGCTGTATAAACAACTACTGTATTACCTACTGGATAATTACCGCTAGCTGCACCAGTATTACTGTCAGCAAAATCACTATTATTAGTTATTACAACCCCAGTATTACATCCACTCTGCACTTGTGGAACTCCAAGTGAAACAAAAGCGGTACATGCTGTATTTGTAGACATACCTGATCCATCATCTGGACAACTCACTATTACAGGAGGATTTGCATTAAATTGATTTATTGTTTGAACATAAGTATATTCTAAAGCTGTTACAAAACAGAAGAATGAAACTGTATATGTTCTTTCAATCGTTACACAAGCATTATTAGGATCACTTATATCATTATCTGTGTATGTGATTTCGAAATCATCACAAACACATGGTAATTCAACATCTGGACCTCCTCCAATTGTAGCTGGTTCTAGGTCATCAACACATTCTATAACATCAACTACTTCTTCAGGAAGGATTATACAATCTTCAGGTGTAGGACATATGTCTACATCATTATTATCTTGAACAATTACTGTTGCAGTACAAGAAGATTGGTTACCAAAAATATCAGTTACATAAACTGTTACAATATTAGCACCTAAATCGAAACAATCAAAAGTAGCGATTGTAGAATCTCCTTCAATATCATAACTTAAAGTTATAGGGAAATCACAAGGATGCTCACTTCCACCTCCAACTAATTCAACATCCAAAAATGTCATTTCAGCATCAACTATATTATCTCCATCTGTATCCATAGGAGTTAATTCAATAGCTAAATCTTGACATTTTGCTAAAGGTGGTGCATCTGTTTGAATACTAAATAATTGAGTACAAGTTGCATTATTTCCGCATCTGTCTTCAAATGAATACACTATTCTATGATTTCCAACAGGTAGTAAAGAATTAAAAGTAATACTACCTCCAACTCCTGGTTGTTGAATATCGAAAGAACCATCATTATCTAAATCAATATTATAAGCATTCAATAGATTATCTACATCAGTACAATCATCTGTAGCAGTTGCACTTAAAGTAATTTCTCCTTCATCACAACTATTAGTAACTGTCACTGTAACTGGCTCACATGAAGATGTGATTACTGGATCTACAGAATTAGTTACAACAATTGTTTGATCATATTCGAAAGTTAATGGCATTCCATCTGCATCCATCTGGCACATGTCCATAACAATATACTTTCTTATAATTTTAAAACAAGCATCATCTGATGTTGTAAAAGTTTGGTCAGTGAAATTGATCGAAATCATATCACATGCATCAGAACTAATAACAGGATAATCATATGGAGCTTCAAGGTCTTCAGGTTGTAAATCACCTGCATTACAACCTTCATCAGTTGTATAATCTAGTGGCCAAGTAATATCGTCTTCATCAAATTCGAAATCGTTTTCTATAGTAATTATTTGAAAATCGCTTACCTGTCCATTTCCATCAGAAGCAAAGAATGTTCTATAAATAAATCCAACGTTACAATCATTAACATCAACTACGTATTCATCATTAATTGTAGTATTCATACAATTATCTGTAGCTTCAGCATTACCAAATTGTTCTCCCAAATTATCTAAATCATATTCTGTTGTACATTGAATAGTTACATCATCTGGAACAGTTAATACTGGAGGATTTTTATCCTGAACTACAACTGTTACCATACAAGTATTACTATTACCATCTTCATCAGTAGCTCTCAATAAGATCATTACTTCTTGCCCTATATCTTCACAACAGAATTCTACATACTCACCAAAGGCAAAATTATCAATTCCACAATTAGAACCATTATCCATTCTCTTAACTTCAAGAGTTAAAGGACTACAGTCAGTAACTGAACCATCATCAAAAACTGAAGCTGGAGCATAAGCTGTACCATCAGCTTTTAAACTAACAACTGTATTTTGATCACAAACCATAACTGGTACAGTGTTATCTTCTACAGTAATGG
>CAYOIL010000166.1:7584-8816 GCA_964403985.1 uncultured Saprospiraceae bacterium | reverse complement strand
CCTGATCCTATCAGCGAACTTTGGTCAAACCGGTTTGTCTGGTGCAAGCCACGAGCTTGGTGACTTGGATTGTAACGGAGAAGTTGCATTCCCTGACTTCCTCGCTCTGTCGGCTGCGTTTGGAAGTGAAGTTGGTGCACAAGCAGTTCCACTAGATGGCTCTTTAAGATTATTATGGCAAGCTCCAAATTTAGAAGATCCTCTTACTTTGGCAGACGGAACAAAGTTGTTCGATTTATGCTACGATGTTATAGCAAGTTCTGGTTCTGAAGCATGCATTACTATTGGTGATTTAAGTTCACCAACTGTTTTTGAGACAAGTTTTTCAAATTTTGATGAAGAAATCATCCCTTACACTGTTGATGATGGTTGTATACAAATACAAGGTGGATCTACTGATGTAACATTTTACTATGACGATCAAGATATAGTTCTTGGAAGTAATGTATGTGTACCAATAAAAGCAAGAAATTTCAATGATATTGCTTCATTTCAATTTGCAATGGAATTTGATAATACATATCTAACATATACAGGAATTGGTTTCTTAAATCCAGATATTTCAATTTTTGAAGATTATTTCGGCTTAGAAAATTCTGAAACGCTTGTTGTTTTTTGGAATGACCCAACTACGAATGGTATTGATTTAGATAACGAAACTGTATTGTATGAAATTTGCTTTGATGTCACAGGAGATTGTGATGAAACAACAGAAATAGAATTTACTGGTTCAAATAACGGAGGTATCGAGGTAACAAACGGCGATGTAGAAGTATTACCTTATGTATTTGAATCTAATACATTAACAATAGTTTGTCCATGTGATATTTCACTTGTTGGTGCTCAAAGTAATGATGTAAGTTGTAACGGTGGAAATGACGGAAAGTTAACTGTTATAGCTGATGGAGGAAATGGAAATTATACTTATTCTTGGAGTAATTCAGAATCAGGAGCTATGATTTCTAATCTTGAAGCAGGTCAATACACTGTATCTGTTGATGACGGAGAAGCTTGTGTGACATCAATGTCTTTCAATGTAAGTGAACCAAATCCTATAGTAATTGCATCAAGTATAGTAAATGAAACGTCTGTTTGTGACGGATCAATTAATTTAACAGTTAGTGGCGGGACAGGCTCATACTCTTATAGCTGGAGTGATAATGGACCAGATGATCCTTCAAGAATTGGTCTTTGTAAAGGCGATTATTCTGTAACTGTAACAGATGCTAATT
>CAYOIL010000166.1:0-7574 GCA_964403985.1 uncultured Saprospiraceae bacterium | reverse complement strand
TGTACAGAAGTAGATGCATTTTCTATTGCTCCTGCACCAATGACTATCGCAGATGTTACAGTAAACGATGTAAGTTGTAATGGTGGAAGTGATGGGTCAATAGAAATAGAGGTAACTGGTGGATGTACTCCATATTCATTTAGCCCTTCATTAACAGATTTATCTGCTGGCAACTATATGGTTACAATTACAGATTCTTCCACACCTCCAGTTGAAATTGTACAATCTTATCCAGTAGCTGAACCAACTCCTATTGTTATTACACTTGATAATATAGTGGATACTGATATTTCTATTAATGGACAAATAAACGTAACAGTTACTGGAGGTACAGAACCTTATTCATACAATTGGTCTCCTAATGGAGGAGATACAGAAGATATTTCAGACTTACCAAGTGGAGATTATACACTGGAAGTAACTGATGATAATGGTTGTGTTATAACTTCTGATGTCTACTCTGTAGGTTCTTCAGTTATATTGATAGAAACTAATTTAGCAGATTTCAATGGCTTTTCTAATGATTGTGCTGGAGAATGCAATGGAATGTTAACAACCACTGTCATTGCTTCAAATGGTGAAGTAAGTTACACACTTGATGGAGAATCTGTGACAATGCCATTGACAGGATTATGTGCAGGAACATATATGCTGGCTTATTCAGACGAAAATGGCTTAAGCGATTCAGGTGAATTTACAATAACAGAGCCAGATCCATTGACAATAGCAGTTGAAGTAATAAGTGAGTGTAGTACAGGGAGTGATGGAGAAGCTGAAATAACTGTAACTGGAGGAGTTGAGTCATATGATTATGAGTATAGTGGCTCAACAGAAGAAACAAATAATCCAGTAATGTTACAAGATGGAAATAATACTGTAATAGTTACAGATGCTAATGGTTGCCAGATTTCTAATCAATTTGAGATAGAAATGTGTCCCGATGATACAACGGATTGTTATAAAGGAAGTTTAATCTTAACACCAAATACAGATGGAAGTAATGATGTGTTTGTTTTTAGTTGTTTAGAAAACCCCGACAATACATTATATATATATGATAGATATGGAAGGACTGTATATACACAGAGTAACTATGATAATACATGGGGAGGTTTAGATTCTAGTGGAAATGAATTACCTGAAAATGGATATATGTGGGTGCTTGAAGTAATTTCTTCTGAAGGAATAAGAGAAGTATACAAAGGAACAACAACGATATTAAGAAACTCTTATTAATTAACTAACAAGAATACTTTAGAGTTTTACTCTTAATAAATACTAATACAATGAAATATATATTATCTACTATTATTGCTTTGTTGATGACAATAAGTTTATCGGCACAAGAAGAGTATATTTTTAACCAATATTTTTTAAATCCAGGAACAATCAATCCTGGTGCAGTAGGATTTGATGGAAATCATAATATTCTATTTAATTATAGAAATACGTGGAGCGGTTTTCCAGATGCGCCTAAAACGTATATGGCACATTATAATGGTCAAGTTGTTGATAATGTAGGTATAGGTGCTACCTTGTTAAGTGATAATTACGCAAGTTTATCTTCAATAAGAGGAGCTGTATCGTTTGCTTATGTAATTAAAGGAGAAAGCTATAATATAGGAGTAGGGCTTTCCGCCCAATACCAACAATATGGTGTAAGCAATAGTGTGCTATCTAGTGAACTTACTGATTCGAATGATCCAGATTTATTAAGAAGATTAGATGATGGTCAGTTCTTCGAATCGGCATTAGGAGCCCATGGAGAATTAAGCAACGGATTGTTTTTCGATTTTGCACTTCCTGGTATTGTAAGAGCTAGAATTAGTGATACGAATATAAGTGATGAAAGTCCTGCACAGTTCAACTATTTATTTGGTGTAGGATATCCTTTTGATATTGGAAACTACGATATGGTAATTGAACCAAGTGTTTACATAAAGAAATTCAGAAATGTTCCTTTACATGTAGATATTAATGCATTAATGAAATTCATTGATGGAAAATTAGTAAGTGGTGTTACTTATTCTACTGGAGCTGACAATAGATTAGGTTTTTTAATAGGGACACAATTAAATTCGCTAAGGTTTAATTATTCATATAATATAACTTTTCATGATTCCCAGCAATTTAATAATGGTGGGCACGAGATAGGTATAGGTATTATTATAGATCCTAATAAGCGAATAGACGTACCAATGGAAGATAAATAACTATAACAAATAGGAATAATGGAAAAGCCATTTACACATATATTGTGTAAATGGCTTTTGTGTTTCAGGCAATCATAATAATTATTGTGCATAAATTCCTCAAAGAAACATTATAATATTTATAACGTATTCAACACATACTTTTTAAATATTAAAATTTATTGTTATATTAAAAATACCACTTTGTAGGTATGAATACACTAGTTGTATAATGTATCTTTGTGTCGTTCTGACATGCGACAAGCAGTAAAAAAGACGAAATTACTAACTTTTCACCCGTCAGAATACTACAAATAATAAGAAAACAGGCTTGACCGCCGCATAAGATTACTACACTACAAGGTACAGTTGCTACGACTGTTGCCCTTTTCGACTTTAGGTTCGCGACACTTGCGAGGGTGTCATTGTATTGAATTTTTTAATTTGAAACTATATTTATTTTATAACCTAAACTCAATCTCATGATGAAGATTAATTTTTTAAAGAGTGTTAAGACTGTGGCAACTGCCGGAGTATTTACACTTCTTTTACTTTTCGTGGGTAGTTCTGTATCTGCACAAAGCCTAACTTCAGGTGCTGTCTCTATATCTAGTGACAAAGCACTTTTAGAAGTAGCTGAGCAGTATGGTACAAACTACATGACGAAAACGCAATTTAAAGAAGCTGTTATAGCGGAAATTGAAGCGGTACAGAAAGCTCCTGAATCAGGTGCTCTTTCAGCTGCAACAAAGGCTGTTAAGTTAACATTTCTTTATGAAGTTTCTGCATATGCTAGAACTGGTTCTAGTATAGGCTTTAGTTCTGCAATGGCTGGTGCTTACTCAAAAGCACAGGTAAGAGCAGAAGATTTTACAGTTAATGTTAATACCCTTTCAATTTTTGAAGAGTATTATGATTTATTCACTCTTTAAAAATTGTTTAAACTCAATCTTATGAAAAAAATTTATTCAAAAAGTTTAATGGCCTTAGCCTTTGCAATTTTTGCATTTGGTTTTGGTCTTAATGCTCAAGCTCCCGATGATTTTACTACAGTAGTAATTGACTGGGAAGACGCAGGTACATGGCCTGGTGAAGTCGAGTTCGAGCTTGTTGATGCTGCTGGTACTGAGTACGCTTGTACTGAGTCTCCAGATATTGATTTTCCATTAACAGTAGTTGTTCCTAATGATACTGAATTATTCTTCAATATGGAAGATTCGTTTGGTGACGGTTGGGATGCATCACTTACAGTAACAGCAAACGAAGATGCGTCTGCATATACTAATGGATGTGCACCTAACTTCGCAGTTCTTGCAACTGGTGTTGGTGCTGAATTTACTGCCGGTGCTGGTGGTTCTGTTGATTGTGACGGAGTTGGTGCTAGCGATTTTCTTGCAGCTACATCATTCACAGCTGAATGTATTATGTGTCAAGTAACTTGTCCTGATGACGTAGTTGTTGATTCTGATCCAGGTTTATGTGGTGCTGTAATTACAATTGACCCTCCTGTTTTATCTGTAGGATGTACAGATACTATTATTGGAGAATGTGTTGATTTCGAAGGAATGGCTGATTTGATGTTCGATGGTCCAGGTGAACTTGATGGTTTAATAGACAGCGACGTTGAAATTTCTGGTGTACCTACAACACTTGATCCACTAATTGCATCAATTGATGTATTAGTATGTATCAGTGGTGATTTTGGTTCACAAGAAGATGAATTAGCTGAATTACTTGATGAAGCTGGTACTGTACTTGACACTTTAGGTGACGAGTTAGCAGGTGACTGTTTAGAATATTGTACAATTGTTGAGATTTCTAATGCTGACTATAATACTTTTGCAGCTGATGGGATTTTAACTTTTACTTTAGCTGCAAATGCTGATGTAAACCCTATTTGTGCTTCTAACACTATTTCTGCTGTTGCATGTATTCCTTCAGTAGAGATTTTAACTGACCTTGTAACTAATGATTATAACGGTACTGCTGATGCTTCTGATGAGTATCCTGTAGGTGAAACTGTAGTAACATTCTTTACTCAAGGTGTTACAGGAATGGTAGAGATGTGTTCTTTTACTGTAACTGTAAACGATATTGAAGCTCCAGTAATTGATTGTCCTGAAGACATAGTTATTAATTTAGATGCTGGTGAATGTGGTGCTGTTGTATCATACACTGTGCCTCTTTCTGATAACTGTCCTCCAGCTCCACAAAACTTCGCAGGACCTTTCTGTGATGTTGTTGGAAACCCTTCTGGTGGATCAGCTTTAGCATGTGCACCTTTTGCACAGAATTCAATTATACAATTTGTTGATGGTATTGCTGATGGTGATTTAACAAGTGTTTTCTTTGCACAAGAAACATTTGGTAATGCTCCAATTGCTACTGTAAATATTTATGCGCCAGGCGCTGCTGTACCTTTCGTAGGTGGTGGATTTACTCCACTTGGATCTCAGGTTTACCCTACTGATCCTGCAAACAATGGAACTGTTGTAGAAGTTGTATTTGATACTCCTGTACCTGTAACTGCTACTGGTGTTTGGGTTGAGGTATTTACTCCTGGTACTACTTTAAACTCTAGAGTTGTAAATACACCAGCTACTTGTGATGGTGCTACTGCAACTGGGCTTTTAACTTATATTAATGCTCCTGCATGTGGACTTACACCGCCTGCTACATTTGAATCTGTTGGATTCGCATTAGATGCTGGTTTCACTGTTGCTATTTTAGGTAGTACTGATGAAGCTACTCCAAGTGATGATAATGAATTAGCAAGTGGAGATCAATTCCCTATTGGAACTACTGTTTTAACTTATGGTGGATCTGATGCTGCAGGAAATGAAGTAGAGTGTACTTTTAGTGTAACTGTTAACGAATTCCCAACTGATTTACAAACAACAACTTTAGCTTGTAATAACCAAGTTAATATTTCTGTTGATGAAGCTTGTGGAATCACATTCAATGCTGACCAGTTCTTAGAAGGTGGTCCTTACGGATGTTATGATAACTATGCTATTGAAGTATATCCTTTTGGAAGTGGACCAGCTGTTGCCGTTGAAAACGGACAAACAATTGATTTCTCTTCTTTATTAGGAACTCACGAATATAGAATTTACGATGCTAACAACCCAGACAACTATTGTTGGGGATTCTTCACTGCTGAAGATAAATTAGCTCCTACAATTGCTTGTGAAGATATCACGTTAAGTTGTACTGATCCTACGGATGTTGGTGCGGTTTTACCTGGTGGTGCTACTCCTTATTTAGGAGCTCCTGGTCTTCCAGTAAACAACACACTTGATCCAGCTGTTGCTGAAATTAATGTTTTAGGTGGTGAAATCAATGATATTACATTAGAACTTGATATTACTCACACTTGGATTGGTGATTTAACAATTACATTAGAATCTCCAGCAGGTACTGAAATTACAGTATTTGATGGTTGTGGAAATGTTGATAACATGTTAGCAACATTTGCTGATGGTAATCCTGCTTTCGATTGTAATGCTTCTGCTGTAGGTGCAACTTATGCTCCTGTTGATGCATTCTCTACTTTTGCTGGTGAAACTGCTGGTGGAACATGGTTACTTACTGTTGATGATAACGTTGGTGGTGATAATGGTGTTTTCAATTCGTTTAACTTAACAGTTGACGCTGACGGTATTACTATACCTGGTGGTTCAATAGTTGATAACTGTTCTGGTGCTGGTACTTTAGAGTTTACTGAAGTTATTGTACCTGGTGCTTGTACTGATCCATATGCTTCTCAAATTATTAGAACTTGGTCAGGATCTGATTCTGCAGGTAACGAATCTGATGAGTGTGTTCAAACAATTACAGTAAACAGAGAAACATTAGCAACTTTAACATTACCTTCTAACTATGATGGTTTAGGTGGAAATCCTGGTCCAATAGAATGTGATGCTGCTGTTCTTGATGCAAGTGAGCCTTTCCATGCAAATGGTGACCCTAACTTGGATGCTGCTACTTATGGTGCTCCAGGTGGTGTTGGCGAATGTGGAACTATTATTACTTATTACGAAGATGTAGTAATTCCTATTTGTGATCAAACATGTTCTTATACAAATAACTCTTACAAAGTTGTAAGACAATTTACAATACTTGACTGGTGTACAGGAGAAATCCTTGAGCCTACGCAAATCCTAAAAGTACAGGATACAACTGCTCCAGACCTTTCTAATATCGCTGATATGACTGTATCAACTGATATTTGGGGATGTGGTGCTACTATTACATTGCCAGTAGCAGCTGCTACTGATAACTGTACAGCTAGCGAAGATATCACTTTCACTTTCAGCTCAACTGCTGGAACACAAGTTGGTAACACTTTCGTATTAGAAGATCCAGCTAAAACTATGCCTGGAGCTCCTGTTACTATTACAGTAACTGCTTCTGATTGTTGTGGAAACAGCAGTACAACTGAATTTGACGTAACTGTTGTGGATTTAGTTCCACCAGTAATTGTTGCTGAAACTTCAAGAACTGTTGCTTTATCTACTGATGGTGTAGCTAAAGCTTTTGCTGAAGATTTTGACGATGGATCACACGATGGTTGTGGACCAATCGAATTCTTCGTAAAAAGAATGGATAATGGTGGATCTTGTTCATCATTAGATAAGTACGGTAAGTACCCAGGTTCTGATAACGGACATGAGGTAGCTGCTAACAATGTAGATGATAACGCTGAATTTAACGATGTTGTACACTTCTGTTGTGCTGACGTTGGAGAGACTATTATGGTACAATTCAAAGTTTGTGATGATGCAAACATGGATGGTGTAGTTGGTAACAATGGTGACAACTGTAACGTATCTATGGTAGAAGTTGAAGTTCAAGATAAATTAGCTCCGGCTATTATTTGTCCTGCTGATATGACTATCTCTTGTATTGATTTAGCTGGATTAGGAAACTTACAAGACTTAAGTGACGATTTCTTAGATGAGCAATTTGGTGGAGCTAACGCTGCAGCAACTTGTAACGTAACTGTTACTCAGTCTATCGTAGGAAGTAGCTCATGTGGAGCTGGAACTGTAATTAGAAACTTTACAGCAACTAACTCTATAGGTCAAACATCTACTTGTTCTCAATTCATTACAGTAACTGCTGGTCCTACAAATGTTTTAACATGTGATAGAATCAACTTTGCTGACCTTAACAATAACATCTATGACTGGTGTGATGTAAATGATAATGATAATGATAACGATGATGATCTTCCTGCAATCAATATCGATTGTGCTGATGGATTATCTGTACCTGAATTAGATATTGATATTAATGGACTATGTACTGAAGTAGGTCTTTCTATCGAAGTTGATACTTTCAACTTTGCAGGAGGAGCATGTAAGAAGTACTTAGTAC
>CAYOIL010000165.1:5950-8846 GCA_964403985.1 uncultured Saprospiraceae bacterium | reverse complement strand
GATAACACTTAATATGTTGATTTCAAAGTATTTAACGTTCTAATGAACATCCCTATTTACAATTACGTAAAATAAAAATGAACCTCACTTAACGCGAGGTTCATTTTTATTTTACATAGGAATAATCTGTTTCTCTGAATAAAAGCATCCTTAGTACACACGCAACTATCATATTATTAGCTAATAGATAATAATATTGTCAAAAGACTACAATACATATTATTATAAAACATACAAAAAAATGGGCTGAAACGTATGTTCTTATTGAATTTCAGGATTTAGTACGACTAAAATTCTAATATTATATTAGATTATCTATAAACCAATGGCTAAGCTTCTTTATCAGTTTTTACCGTGCTCTTTTTAATTCACAATCCTTATGCTAAGTTCAAGATGTGCGATGAATATTCAATTGAATTCAACCTAATTTCATCTTTTTAGAAGGAGCTTAATAACTTGAGTTCGGGATTACTTCGCTTATACAATTAGTAAAACTTCAACAGAATAAAAATATAATCTTGAGTTTTGAATACACCTTGATTTTTTATATAGTGTATTTAAAAGAATCGTAGAAATCTACCATTATCTTCGTTGAGGTATCTCCAATTAGTCTTTATATATTAAGTAATCATCTAAAGACTGATATTTTCTAAGATTGTTAATTGATACAATATAATTCGAAATAAGGCTAATAGCCTCAAAATTCTTCGTATTGAAAATCCGAATTGTAGATGGATCAAAACATTAACAAACAGAGCAGTAATTAAATCTGAACTATGAATTTATCGAACAATGCGATATTAAGAAATGTGTAAGTTAAATTCTTACTTGAATAAAGTTAGAATGTAAAAGCTTGGTTAGTTACCTTACTCGGAATCTGCGTATCTCGTAACAATCAGCACAATTCTTTTTAACTAAAGTAATACTTGCTTTCATACGTAATTCAACGAGTAGTTTGTTGAAATTAGTAGAATCTAAATCTATCTCAAGTCTTCTATTCCAATCAAAGTCTTCACCTTTATGAACAGTGTGACCATTGCTAATTGTATAAAGATAATTAACAATTTCTCTAACAGAATATGATTTCTTTTCAACAACCGGAACAGGGAAGGTTCTAAATGTAGGTTCAGGGAGTGGAGTTGTTTCTTTGAAATCACTTCCATCATAAACAAAACTTTCACCTTTATTTACATCCACTGACTTAGAGTCATCAACTACATCATAAAAGTTGATTAGTCCTTCAATATTTTCTACTCCTGTCTCTTTAGGATTAGTTGCATCAATTCTAAAGATTGTACCAAGAACTTTGACACCTGCTAGATTAGTTTCTACAATGAAAGGCTTGGCAGGATTAGGAGTAATATCAAATTCTGCAACCCCTTCTAATTTCACAATTCTTTTTTCTTTTCCATCAAATGAACTAGGATATGTCAGAACTGCATTTTGTTCTAAGCTAACTTTTGTGTCATCAGGAAGAATTAATTCATTTCCGTCTACACCAGCCATGTGAACAATCTCATTTCTTGGAAATAAGAAGTAAGCAACAATTACTACAAATAATAATGAAGCTGTTAACAAAGCAGGACGCAACTCTCTCCAAAGAGAAACAGGCTTTGTTTCACTTACTTGATCAATACTTATGATCTTAGCCTCATTTTCTTTCTGCTCAAATGATGATTCATTTATCTCAACCTTACTCATGAAGCTATCCCATTCTGCCTCAATATCAAAAAGTTGAATATCCATTGCTTCGGAAGATTCTATAAAAATATCCTCCATCAGCTTGAAATCCAAAGGATTTCTTGCCGCCCACTTTTCTACAGAAACAGATTCTTCTGCTGTAGATTGGTTGTTGAGGTATTTTAATATAATTTCTTCTCGTATCATAATTTTATTTCACATATTCGCCTCTAGGACGTAGCTAATTTTTTTGGGTCACATTTTTTTGAAACTAAATTTCAAACTTTAACGTTTCGTCATAATTCTATTCTATGACTTTATATTTTTTTTATCCCACATTATTTTGAAACTAAATTTCAAACTTTAACGTTTCGCTTCTATTCTTATCTATGACGTTATCATTTTTTTTGTCTCACACTTAATTGAAACTAAATTTCAAACTTTAACGTTTCGCTGTCATTTTTCTTTTAAAATGCTCTAAATCAATGTATATGTATTTGAAACTAATTTTCATACTTTAATGTATTCTTCAATTCATCTCTTAATAGAACTAGTGCTCTAGCAATATTACTTTCTACAGTTCTTTTAGAAATTTCCATATGATTGGCTATTTCTTCATAAGTAAGTCCTTCAAATTTATGCAGCTCGAAAATTTGACGTGTTTTTGGTTTAAGAACAGACAGAGCTTCAACAATTTTAGTTCGTAAATAAAAACTGTCAGCATCTTTGCTTATTTCTTCTTCCACACGATCGATCCTTTCTAGATCGTCTTCAAGTACTACATTAACTTTTGACTTATATTTTCTAATATGGTCTAATGCGGTATTCTTTGCTACTTGATATAAGTAACTTTTGGGGGAACTTGTAACATCAATCTTATCACGTCCATTCCATATTTTCATGAATGTCGCTTGAATGATATCACGAGCCTCGTCAACGTCATTAACATAACGTGAATTAACGAAATTAACTAAGCCGTTATAATGTAGACGGAATAATTTCTTAAACTCCTCAATATTTTGAAAAATAATTACCATAAAGATCTATACTATTGAAAATAGTATAGTTTAAGCTACTGATTTAAACCATTCTTGGAAATACTTTCCTATTATAGGTAATTCTTGCATTTTACCAGAAAATGCATTTATTAGACTTATTATCCAAAAAACTGGAATACTAAAGTAAAGAACAAGTCCTGCTATCCAACCTATAAAAG
>CAYOIL010000165.1:0-5940 GCA_964403985.1 uncultured Saprospiraceae bacterium | reverse complement strand
GGCTAAAATCATACAAGCAATTACAACCGCTAGGCCATAAACAAATATTCCTAACATTTGTCTTATATAAAATGATGCTAAAGGATCTTTTTTTGAATTATTAGTTACAAATGCAATTATCCATCCTATCAGTGTTATGTGGGAAACTATAGCTGTTGTTTTACCGTCCATTTTAAAATTCGTTATTTATCTACCAATTTAAGAGAAATAGTTCTGTTGAGCAAAAACTATAGTAAGATTTATACAATTAGTTGCGATTTTTTTGCGTTTTGCAGGATTTACTGCCTTTAAACCAATTTTAACATAAGTTATTATTAAGAAACTTACTAAAAAAATATCGTCATTTTAAGCAAAATCGAAAATATAGAAGAAAAATGGAATGTTATTACGCATTCCCTTGGTATTATATTCGCTTTGTTAGCATTTCCATTTCAAGTTAATAAAACGATTCATTTAGATACAAAAACTCAACTTTTTGCAACAGCAATATACGGTTTATCTTTCCTCTTTCTTTTCATTTCTTCTACAGTCTATCACTACATACAGAATCCCGTTAGAAAAATAAAATGGAGGAGAATAGATCATATTAGCATTTACTTTATGATTTCTGGCACTTATGTTCCATTCATGTTGGAATATCTCAAATTATCCAACGCAATTATTTTCCTCTCCATAATGTACAGCCTAGTTTTATTAGGAACCGTATTTAAAATCTTCTACACTGGAAAATTCGAAAAAATGAGCCTCTTTTTATATGTTTTTTTGGGTTGGATGGTCGTTTTTATGGCTAAATCTTTTTTTGGCAATGCACCAATTTTGGTATCGACTTTAGTTATCTGTGGTGGCATTGCCTATATGGTAGGAATATATTTCTATACTAGAGATCAAAAAAAATATTTTCACGCGATATGGCATATTTTTGTTCTTTTGGGTAGTATTTTACACTTTTTAGCCGTCTATAATATATAAGCTATTTTATGACTGCAAATCCATCATATTTAAAAAAAATGCACTTTTTATTAATTGACAATTATGATTCATTTAGTTACAATTTAGTTGAACTGTTTCGTTCATTTGATCAAGTAAAATTAACTGTTTTAAAAAACGATGATCTTGGTATTTTTAGAGATGAATATGATGCCGTAATTATTTCTCCTGGGCCAGGATTGCCCCATGAGTCAGCTTTTTTAAACGAAGCTATCGAATTTTATCACACAAAGATTCCTATTCTTGGAATATGTCTTGGCCTGCAGGCAATTGTTGAATTTTATGGTGGAAGTTTAAAACAGCTACCAACTGTATTTCATGGGATTCGCGATAAAATATATCTTTTGGACGAGCAACGCGAAAGTCCACTTTTTAAAAATATACCGAATACTTTTTATGCTGGAAGATATCATTCATGGGTCGGGGCCCAAAATAATTTTCCAGAGAGTCTAGTCATTAGCGCCACGGATAGTAATGGAGAAATTATGGCGATTGAGAATGTCTCGCATAATGTTTTTGCATTTCAATTTCATCCGGAGTCATATATGACAGAATTTGGACATGAGATGATTCAAAATTTCATAAATTTGTCAGCTAATAAAAATTTAGCTGACCCTATGTTAGGTGTTAGCTGGAAAAGCTAGAATCACAATATGAATCAATTCGGGAATAATTTCAAACTTTCAATATTCGGAGAGTCGCATGGAGAAGGAGTAGGTATAACATTAGGTGGAGTTCCTCCAGGGATACCGCTAAAACTTGAAGATTTCACATCTGATATTTTAAGAAGAAAAGCGGGAGCAAAGGGAACTACACCACGAATAGAAAAAGATCAACCGAGTTTTTTGTCTGGTGTTTTTAATGAGTCAACTACTGGAGCTCCTTTAACAATATGGTTTCAAAACACTAATACTCGTTCCAAAGATTACTCGAAACTAAAAGCTCATCATCGTCCTGGGCATGCTGATTTTACAGCTGAAAAAAAATATAAAGGTTTCCAAGATTATAGAGGCGGTGGTCATTTTTCTGGAAGATTAACCCTTTGTTTAGTCGCTGCAGGAGTAGTTGCGAAAAAGATATTGGGAAATGAAATTAAAATAGAAGCTAATTTAATTGAAGCTGGAGGGAATAAAAATATAGAAGAAGCGGTAAATAAAGCTATAGATACCCATGAATCAATTGGCGGAATTATAGAGTCCAAATCAACTGGGTTACCTGTCGGTATGGGAGAACCATTTTTTAATAGTGTGGAATCGACAATTGCACATTTGGTTTTTGCGATTCCTGCAACAAAAGGTGTTGAATTCGGATCTGGATTTCAAGCAGCGAGAATGACAGGTTCTGAACACAATGATAATTTTTTAGATGAAAAAGGAACTACAGAAACGAATAATGCTGGGGGAATAAATGGCGGAATTACGAACGGAAATCCATTTGTTTTTAGAGTAGCAATAAAGCCAACATCGTCCATTTTCAAAGGACAAAAAACATATAATTCAGAAAGTAAAGAAGTAGAAGAATTAAAAATTGTAGGAAGACATGATGTGTGTATTGCTTTGCGAGCTCCAGTTGTAGTAGAAGCTATTTCAGCAATAGGTCTTGCAGATCAATTCTTGACTTTTAAAATCAACCATTAATCCCGTAAAAAAGCCGGAATCCGACCTGCTCTTTTAGCAGGCAAAATACTTGCCAAGTATCCAATAGATAAAACAGTTATAAATACTACAAAGAAATCCTTTGCTTTCATCAAAACTGGATAAGTGTCAATAATTGATCCAGGAGGAATAGGTACAAGTCCTATTCTTATTTGTAATTGATATACGATAATTGATAAAATAGCCCCTAAAACAAATCCTATCAATGAAATTAAAATCCCTTCTGAAATAAAAATTCGTTCAATATTTTTTGTGGTCATTCCCATAGATTTAAGAATAGACATATCCTTTTTCTTTTCAATAACTATCATCCACAATGCACCAACCATGTTAAACGCAATAAGCAACAAAGTAAAGCAAGCTAAAGCATAACTTAGCCATTTTTCAATTTGCATAACTCTCAAGAACGATGCATCTTGTTCGTATTGATCTTTTACTTGAAAACGATCCCCTACTATATTTTTCACTTCCCTTTTTAACCTTTTCATGTCAACATCTTGAGTTACTCCTATCTCCAAAGCACTTATTTTACCACGTTTGCCTAACAAAGCTTGAAGGAAAGGAAGTGAACTAAAAGCATACTTATTATCTTGTTCATCTTGGACTGAAAAAGTACCTCCAGCATAAATAAATTGTGATTTATATCCTTTGGAAGTCATTATACTTGTCTGCTTAGCAGGTGCAAAAACTCTGATAGGATATAAATTCCTCCTCACTGAAATATTTAATTTATTCGCTAATCCTACCCCAAAAACAGCTAAATCAGATTCTTGGTCTTCTAACTTGAATTCCCCTTTTCTAATAACAGAGTCAATGGAATTTACTTGTTGAAAAGATTCATCAACTCCTTTCATATAACCTATCTCTTGGATTCCTTCATATTCATACATAACCAGATCTTCAAGACTCTTAGAAACGGAAGTTACACCTTTTAGAACCAAAAGCTCATCTACTGATATTTCATCTTCAGCAAAAGTTTTCCCTTCAATCAAAGTGATTTTAATCGGGGGATTAAAGGAATTGAATAATCCTGATATTAATTCTTCTAGACCATTAAAAACAGTCAGTATAAGAATTAATGCTGCTGTACCTATTGTAATACCTAAAACTGAAATGCCTGTTATAACATTAATAACATTGGTACTTTTCTTGGCAAACAAGTACCTGCGGGCAATATGAAATGGTAGTTTTATCAATTAAGCTCGTCACCTCTTAATAATCGATATCTTTTTCTTGCTTCAATAGCAAACGTAGAATTAGAATAATCCAAGAATAATTTTTCGTACAATTTTTGAGCTTCTTCTGGTTTTTCTAATTGATTCTCATAAAGAGAAGCTAAATTAAAAATAGCATTATCAGCTCTTATTTCGTCTGGGAAATTTTCGATTATTTTATTGTATAAATTTATAGTTTCATCATACTTTTTCAAGTTCGTAAAAGCAAGTGCTTTTGTATACAAAATATCGTCTGTCAAACCATGATCTGGAAATAATAAACTTATACTATCTAATGTATTAAATGACTCATCATATTTATTCTGAAAAGAAAGTAATTCTGCTTTCGCATATAATTCCAGAGGATAAGCTGTAGAATCCAAGCCCAAATTATCAGTTATAAATACAGATAAATCAATTGCATCGTTTGAAATTAATTTGGAAGTAGAGGCTTTCAATATGTCAAATTGAGATTGTGCCCATTCAAAATCTCCATTATAATAGGATAATTTCGCATTTCGAAAACGTGCTTGTTCACCAAGATATGCTTCTTTTAATTCTTTATCTACCTGAGAATAAAGAAGAGTAGCTTCCCAGATATCGGATTTCATTAAAAAATAATCACCAAGATCAAGTTTCGCATTATTAAGAACATATTTATTGACTCCTTTAATTTCTATGAGTTCCTTTAAAATGTTTATTGCTTTATCTAGATCATTTAAGTAAATAGCTTCAAGTTCTGCGAAATTCGCCATAAGAAAAGCTGTTGAAGAATTTTTACCTTTATCGTCCAAGAATGATTCATATTCTGATTCTAGTTCTCTTAGGTCTTCTTTAGTATAATCATAGTTTTGGGTGATATTTTTTCTTTTATTCTTTAGACTAGCTTCCTTTGCAGACATAGCAAATGAGGACATTGGTTTATTCTGAACGATATAATCAAATCCATCTATGGCAGTATCATAATCCTTAGCATTTGCTGCGATTATAGCAAGATTATATATCCTTTTACCATCTTCATTCAATCGTAGATCAAGTGCTTTTGCTTGACGCATTGCTTTTTTATAATCATTTTTTTGAGTGTGCACCCACAACAATAGTTCAGGAAATTCTATTACGTCTGGATTTTCTTGAATACGTGTAAAAAGTCCAACTTTTAATAGATCATAACCTTCGTCTGTAAGTTCTCTAGTCAAAATACTTTTAACTCTATTGGCTTGTCGAGGATTAAATTGAATAGCATCTAGATATTTTTCTAGCATTCTATCTGTATCTCCTTTTTTTCTATAAATTTCACCTAAATTAAAGGAATATGCGTTTTCTTTACCAAGTAAGACTTCAGCTCTTTCATAGACTTTGGCTGCTAAATCATATTTCGAACTTCTATTGAATGCATTAGCAAGATTTGTTATGTTATTCGGTTTTTTATCAAGAGTCTCAATAGCTTTTTCATATTGTTCATTTGCCTTTGCCATATTTGACTGTAATTCATATAGATTACCATAGATCACATATATATCGGGTCTTGGGTTTCGTTTTAATTCTTTCTTTATAACTTTTTCAGCTTTTGGATAGTCTTCAAGCGCTGTAAGACATTTAATATAATAAGAGAAGTATGTTGCGTTTTTCGATTTATTATAAAGCTCTTCATATATTTCACCAGCTTTTTCATATTCACCTGTAGAAAAATATTGACGTGCTAATTTTTGATCTTGGGCAGCGATAGCGTTAGCCCAACAAATCAATACAATTACAATTACAGACTTAAACAACCTCATCTACTTATTTTTACTTATTTCATGAGTATAACGTAAAATTGGTTTATTTCAGTTCAACTTTTAGCATTTTCATTACTTAAATGTTTGTTATTAACCTGAGCTCAAGTTAAATTATGCAAATGCAAATCTTAGAAAACGCCAGTTTTTTAGGTAAAAGAGCAAATATTTGGCGGGCTAAATAAAGCTATCTCAACGAAGTTAATGATGGTTTTCCTTGATTCTTTGCATAAGCATAGAACTTTTGAACTAAGTTTATTATAACAATAGCATGATATTGTATTGGGTATTCTATAGCATTGAGTTACT
>CAYOIL010000164.1:0-8897 GCA_964403985.1 uncultured Saprospiraceae bacterium | reverse complement strand
ATTAAAACTTTTTAATCTAATTTTGTGTCCAGTTATTTATCGGGATAACATCATACCACTAATTGTCTAAAATTATTATCATAGGTATAAGATAACATTAATAGGTTTGTGACAAACCTTAATAAAATTTTAACTAGATAGATTGATAATCTCATTTTTATTAAAGATGAAAAGAAAAAAACCAATCATTTTTTAATGACTGGTTTTTAAAATTCACTTCCCAAGAGTGAAAGTCCACTTCACAAGCGTGGTAACTGCTTCACAAGTGCAGCTTTTATGTATTCTACTACTTACTTACTTACTTACTTACTTACTTACTTACTTACCTTGTTACCTAATGCTATAGCTATCCCAAACTGTATGCTTGAAGGGGTAGTTTTTAGTTTGGTAGGTGTTTTACCAAAAGATATGTGATCACTCACACTACTAAAATCTCTTTGATATTTGATGTCAAAATGTACAATTTTCCAATCAAAGCCTATTCCACCTTGAAAACCAGCTGAAATATTTCTTGGATTAATTTCTAAATTGTTTAAATCTGACAAATCAGAGTTTAATTCTTGAATTAAATGAAATACTGGACCACCACCTACTCTTAAGTTTTTAAATCTAATTCCAGCATTAATCGGTAAATCAATTTGTTGGTATCTTTCATTATATAATAACATATCATCAGTCTCTGCTTTAAAGTCTTGTACTTTAAATTGTACATCATACTTAGTATACAATACTTCTGGTTGAAAATACAACCATCCAAAGTTGAATAAAGAATAAATTCCTACTGACTGTGTATTCGAAATGTTGTTTAATTGTAATTTATAGTCAACTGATTGTCCAGCACTAATAAGGTATGTAGATTCAATATTTTGATTTTGGATTCCTGTTTGAAATCTTAAACCTAAATCATGTTGTGCGGATGTTTTGAAGTTCATACAAAACATGATTGCAATAATTAAAAAACCGTGATATTTCATTTTATTTTATTAAGTTTTATTTACTGTCTACTAGACTCATAAACTTCTGAATTCCCCCTATTTTATTTTTTCGTTACTTTTTAGGAATTTTTTCCTATAACGAGATATTTTATATTGTAAGTAGTTGGCAATGAGGTGTTTATGCGGTTTTTTCAGGCCGAAAATGATATAAAATATAAGAAATATTTTATTTGATATTAATTTGTTATGTAAAGTAGTTTACAAAAAAAATACTTGCACATGCAAGTAGAATGATGTGAAAAGAAGTTAAAATGCGTAGCCTACACTTAATAAAAGACGATTGTCGTTGTTCTCAAATTTGTATTCATTACCTCCGTATTGAATCGTATCACCGAAAAGAGTAGTACTTAACTCATATCTGAGGTCAAATCGTAATTTCCATACATCAACACCAATTCCCCCTAGATAGGAGAATGAAAAGTTTTGGATGTCTAAATCATAACCTTCTATTGTTCTTAATTCACTAAGGTGAGTCAAAGGTAAATGTCCATTTATTCCTCCATGAATGTTAAACCATTTCATTTTAATACCAAGTTGAACTGGTATGTCTAATGTAGTGAATTGTTCTTTTAAAAATTTATCAGCAGCTTCTTCATCTTGTAAATCTTCGATCTTATAATCGACAGTTGCTGAATTTCCTAGTGCTTCTACTTGTAAAAATAGTTTCCAAACTGATAGTCTGCAAAATCCTCCGAAATGATATCCCCAATTAATATCATCCACACTTAATTTATATTCTGGTTCGTCTCTATCGTTAAGTAATGTAACTATGCCAAAATCAGGGTTTGCATAATCATAGTTACTTAAGCCTATTTTTACACCACCTTCTAGTTGTGCTTGACCAACATTAATACTTAATATCAATATCGCAATAGCTATAATGTACTTAATTCTGATTCTCACATTAAACATTTTAATAATATAACCTACAAAAATCACACCACTTATATAATATATATAATGTATCACAAAGTTACTCTTTATATGCTATTTTTTAAAGAATGCATTTAGCTATTCTCTATTTATTTAGCATGTATTGTTATTAATTGAATTATTTTTGCGATGTTCTATTAATTGAACGAATTAAAAAGAAAAACTATGCACATAGATGAAGTATATTTTCATGGTTCTTTTCCTAGTTATAGGGATACTCCAAAAAATGGAGTACCTGAGTTTGCTTTTATCGGAAGATCGAATGTGGGGAAATCGTCATTAATAAATATGCTAACAAATAGAAAAAGTATAGCAAAAGTTTCAAATACTCCTGGAAAAACGCAATTGATAAATTACTTTTTAATTGATGATTCTTGGTATTTAGTTGATCTTCCAGGTTATGGATATGCTAAATTAAGTAAAACGAAACGAAAAGAATTTCGATTGATGATAGAGAATTTCCTGGTTCGAAAGGAGACTATTGTTTGTACGTTTATTTTAATTGATGTTCGACATGATCTACAAGCTTTGGATTTGGAGTTTATCAATTGGTGTGGAGCATCACGCTTGCCCATAGCTTTGGTTTTTACAAAGATGGATAAACTAAGGCCGAATGAAAGAGAAAAAAACGTTAGTCGACTAAAAAAATCCTTATTGGAACATTGGGAAGCATTGCCGGAAGTTTTTATTACTTCATCTGAAACTTCAGAAGGAAGGGATGATGTCCTTCAATATATTAGAAGTATTATCAGTAACTTAAAAGTGAATAAAAATAAGCTTTTATAATTTTGGGGGTTAACCCCAAAAAATACACCAAAAAGCGCATTAGAAAAATGTGACGTTCGTTTTGTTTACATTTGTCAAAATATATATGGCTGCATTATATCCACATATTATCCCAAAAATCAGAGAATGGCCTATTTTCAAACTAAATGAAAGGAGGTCAGAATTTGTTCATTCAATCACTGAAAGAGTTGAGAAGCACTTTTCTGATAAAAGCACAAAAGAGCTTGAGGACATTTTATCCAAGACTATTTTTCAAGAAATAAAGAGGTGTAAAGAAGATCCATGGAAAGTAGACCCTTCAAATGAGGTGAAGTATTGGAGTGGATTAAGAAAAGAATTAAATAGAATTGTTAAGACGAATGATGAAAGGCAAACTAGGTTAGATTTATTTAAAAAGATAACTAATCGTTACGCTGAAGAAATTGTAGGGAGTTTTAAAGAAAAAACGTTTTTAAGAGCGAGAAAATTTTTGTCTTTTATTTTTAAACGATTATTAAATTCTGCTGCAGGAAAAAACCATAGAAGATTATGGGGGTCACAATATCAACTTTATGAACGCCTTATAGTAAAAGGCCCAATAGAAAAGGTAAGAGAACTAGCTAAGGAAGGGACAGTTGTAATGGTTCCTACTCATTTTAGTAATCTTGATTCGATTCTTATAGGATATGCTGTAGACACTGTTATGGGTTTACCAGCTTTTAATTATGGGGCTGGATTAAATTTATATGATTTAGAGTTAGTTGCTTATTTTATCAATAGACTAGGAGCTTACAAAGTTGATAGAAGGAAAAAGAATCCTATTTATCTTGACACATTGAAAACAATGTCTTTAGAGGGAATTCAGTCAGGAGTTAATACCTTATTTTTTCCAGGTGGAACTAGATCAAGATCTGGTGAACTTGAAAAATCTTTAAAATTGGGTTTATTAGGTACTGTAGTTGAAGCTCAGCGTGCCAGATTGCAGCAAAAAGAAAAGAAAAAGATATTTGTAGTACCACTTATAATAAGTTATCATTTTGTTCTGGAAAGTAAATTCTTGATTGAACAACATTTGAAAAGAACGGGACAGGAACAATATTTAGGAAGTAAAGATGCAGCAAAATCATATAAAAATATATTGAAATTTTTGTGGGATTTATTTGCACAAGGAAGTGAAATATATTTGACTCTAGGTGATCCTATAGATGTTGTAGGGAATAGAGTAGATGAAAGTGGAGCTTCGTTTGATAAAAAGAACAGAGAAGTAAATATCGAAGAATATTTTACGTTCGATGGAAATTTGAATAAGAGTAAACAAAGAGAAGGAGTATATACTAAGCTTCTTGCAGATAAAATTGTTGAATCATACCATGATCATAACACGGTTTTGTCTTCTCATATAGTTGCTTTTACTTTATTTGAAATGATTAGTAAGAATTATCCGAATGATAATGTTTATTCACTTGTAAATAAAGATCCTGATGCTGAGTTAGTGGATTATGATAAATTTGTAAAGAGAATAGAGGCAACTCAACAAGTTTTAGTTAAGATGAACTCTAATATGAAAATTAATATTACAAATGTAATAAAAGGAGATCCACATGAACTTATAACAACTGGAATAAGTAATATGGGAGTTTATCACACAAGGAAGCCTGTTATTAAAACAGATGAAGGACAAATAGTTAGCGAAGATTTAAAATTATTGTATTATTATCGAAATCGATTGGATCATTATGATTTGACTCAAAAAGTAGATAAATTGTTGAAGGAAAATAAGGAGAAAGGGAGTGAATTTTATAGTTTATGATTTAGAGGCGACATGCTGGATGGGAAGACCACCTGGAGGAGTAAATGAAGTTATCGAAATAGGGGCGGTTAAGGTAAATAGATATGGGGAAATTATAGGCAAGTTTAATAAATTTGTCAAGCCATATGTAAATCCTTATTTGTCACATTTTTGTACTAAACTTACGTCTATTCAACAAGAGGATGTTAACAAGGCTAATACATTCGATAAAGTAGTTGTTGAGTTTCAGGAGTGGATTGATATATGGGACGAAGAATATTTATTATGTGCCTGGGGAGACGCAGATGTAAAATTGTTACGAAGTGATTGTAATATTCACAAGTTAGAAATCGATTGGTTAGAGCATAATATTAATATCAAGAAACAATACCATAGCTTGATTAATGCGGCAAAAAAAACAGGATTAAAAGCGACAATCAAGAGAGAAGGTTTTGAATTTACTGGAATTCATCACCGTGCAGTTTCAGATGCAGAAAATACAGCTAAAATTTTTATTAAGTATATTGATATGTGGAGATTCTAGTTTTAGACTAAATGCACACTTTTTTCATCAACACTTTTTAATCGAACTTCTATATTCTCAGCAATAGTAGTAGCTAGAGATAATCCTACATACGTGGGTGTGACTGGATAATTTTTATGTTTTCTGTCAACTAAGACAGCAATTTCTATTCTCTTTGCTAAAATATCAAGTAAAGGTTTAAAGGCATAAAATAAAGTCCTTCCAGTATTAGCAACATCATCAACAATTATTACCACCTTGTCATTAAGTTTCTCTTTATCAATGTCTAATTCCACACTTGTTTCTAGTGGATTTGCTGCATTAATTCGAATGTTAACATAATGAATGATAACTTCACTATTTCTTTTCATGTACATTCCTATGGACTTTGCAAAGTTCATCCCATTATTGTTTATACCCATTATGTAGAGTTCTTTCTCTCCATAATTGTTTTCTAAAATTTGGATAGCAAGTCTTTTTGTTTTTTGCTTAATTTGATCTTCGCTTAATATCTGCATAAGAATAAAATTTATTGTTAGATATAGTTAATTTTTTAAATATCTTTATAGCTTTAGGACATACATTAAAAATGTTTGTTCTTTTATAAATGTATACAAATTTACACTAGATTTTTTAAATGGGACTTAATCAAATCGGCTTCAGTATAGTTTTCTTAATAACGATGTATTTCGCTGTTAAGCAATATAAGAAATTATACAGGAATATAAATTTTGGGCAAGATGAAAAAATAGAAGGAAATAATAAAGAAAGATGGAAGAATCTTATCCTTGTTGCCTTCGGACAAAAAAAGATGTTCAAACGCATATTACCTGCTGTTTTTCACTTTTTCATATATGCAGCTTTTGTAATCACACAAATAGAATTAATCGAAATTTTTGTAGACGGTTTTACTGGTCAACACAGAATTTTTGCTCCATATTTAGGAGGTTTATATACAGTAATAATATCCTCTATAGAAATTCTGTCTGTTTTGGCATTAATTGCAACCATAATCTTTTTAGCCAGAAGAAATCTACTACCATTAATGGGAAAGCCAATTGGTAGATTTACCAAAAAAGAAATGAATGGTTGGCCCAAACTTGATGCTAATTTAATTCTACTTGGTGAGTTAGCTTTGGTTACAGGAATATTCCTTATGAATTCAACGGATATCGTATTACAAGATATTGATCCTGAACATTATCATAGAACAGGAAAGTTTGCAGTAAGTGGATTCCTAGGCCCTATGTTATTTGAAGGATGGCCTCGTGCAGCATTAGTGTTTTTAGAAAGAACTGGATGGTGGTTACATTTAATAACAGTTTTAGCTTTTATAAACTACTTGCCTAAGTCAAAGCATTTACACATTCTTTTAGCCTTTCCTAATATATTTTACTCTAAATTACAACCACGAGGAGAAATGGACAATATGCCAGATATTATGAATGAAGTTAAGTCTATGATGGGAATGGAGGTAGAGCAACAAGAAATGACTGAAGAAATGGCAGAATTTGGGGCGAAAGATGTATTTGATTTGAGTTGGAAAAATATTATGGATAGCTATTCATGTACAGAATGTGGAAGATGCACATCTGTTTGTCCAGCGAATATTACGGGGAAAAAATTATCCCCTAGAAAAGTGCTGATGGATATAAGAGATAGAGTGGAGGAAGTTTCAGAAAAGATAGATAGTGGAAAAGATATCTACATATCTTCGGAGAAAAAAGGAGAACATATTTTATCAAAAGATAATTTTGACGATGGTAAATCATTATTTGATTACATATCCAAAGAAGAGATTCATGCTTGTACGACATGTAATGCATGTGTAGAAGCCTGTCCTGTAATGATTAACCCGCTTGAACCAATTTTGAAGATGAGGAGATATGAAATATTAAGTGAAGGTCAAGGTCCTGCAGATTGGACACCAATGTTTAATGCTATAGAAAATAGTGGTGCTGTATGGTCAATACCAGATGATCGAGACAAATGGGCTAAAGATTTTAATGAACAATAATAAATGATGGGAGAGGGAAAAATAAAACTATTCTCAGAAGTTCAAGCTTCAGGAGAAAAGGTAGAATATCTTTTTTGGGTAGGATGCGCGGGATCTTATGATTCGCGAGCTCAAAAAGTAACAAAGGCGTTTGCTAAAATTTTAAATAATGCTGGAATTTCGTTTGCAATTTTAGGAAACGAAGAAGCTTGTACAGGTGATCCCGCAAGACGTGCAGGAAATGAATTTTTATTTCAAATGATGGCCTTGCAAAATATCCAAACAATGAATTCTTATGGAGTTAAAAGGATTGTTACAGCATGCCCACATTGTTTTAATACTATAAAAAATGAATACCCTGCTCTGGGTGGAGACTATGAAATAATTCATCATACTCAATTAATAAACGAACTTTTACAATCAGGTAAGATATCAGTGGAAGGTGGTTCATTTCAAGGAAAAACGATTACATATCATGATTCATGTTATTTAGGTAGAGTTAATGGTCAATATGAAGCACCAAGAGAAATATTGAACTTTTTAGACGGTACACTCAAGGAAATGAAGCGTTGTAAAACGACCGGTCTTTGTTGTGGAGCTGGTGGTGCGCAAATGTTTAAAGAAGATGAGCCTGGTGATAAGCGGATTAACACAGAAAGGATAGAAGAAGCAATAGAAACAGGAGCTGATATTATAGCCGCTAATTGCCCATTTTGCCTTACTATGATGGGCGATGGTGTGAAAGCAGAAGAGAAACAAGATCAAGTTATGGTTTACGATCTTGCAGAACTTATTGTTCAAGCTAATAAATGGTAATATGACAGAATTAATTGCACTGAATGAAGATTCCAAAGTATGGATTTATCAAGCTGATCGTTTTTTCACTGATGATGAAATGGATGAGATTATTCCTTCTATCAGAAATTTTGTCACTGGGTGGGTAAGTCATAGCAACGACCTCCGTGCATATGGGAATCTTTTTCATCATCGTTTTATTTGCCTATTTGTCGACGAGTCGGAGTCTTCAGCAAGTGGTTGTTCGATAGATAGTTCTGTTCGGTTTATCAAAGAAATAGGACATAAATATAAAGTAAATATGATGTCAAGGACTGATTTTGCATATCTTAAAGATGATACAGTTCATGCTATATCAATGGATGATTTATCAGCTGCGCTATCTAAAGGTGATGTAGCGATGGATACTTTATTTTTTGATCATAATGTTAAAACAAAAGATGAGTTTCTAAAATCTTGGGTTAAACCTCTAGAAAACAGTTGGCAAAAGAGATTCATATAAAGATTCCTTTATTTAATCTATAAATTGGTCGACTTTGGAATCTTATTCCAAATTTGAGAGTTTACTAAGTACAAAAGCACATTTATTATGCTAAAAAAGGTAAAGAAATGGTTCGGAATTGAAGGTCTTAAAATTGGCGTTCAGCTCGAAGAATTTTATTACAGAGAAGATAGGGATATATCAGGATTGATTGTTTTGCAAGCGAAAGACGCTGAAACTGTAGAATCTATTTCAATTAAGTTAATTGAAAAATATGCTAGAGGAAGAGGTAAAAATAAATTGATTGATGAATATATCATGAGTCACGAAATAATGTCGGAAATTCATGAAATTGAGCCAGAAACAAACTTAGAGGTTCCATTTACAATCTTGTACGATGAAAAAGTATCAAAGATGGATGAACTTGAACGAAGTAATTTCTTTCTCAGTGGAGTAGTGAAAACAGCAAAATTTTTCAAAAAAGCGAAATCAACTTACAGAATTGAAATAGAAGCTAATGTAAAGGGCACCAAGTTTAGTCCTTTCGTTAGTCAAGAAATCATACTTAAATAAACCTATTTTTCTCCAGTATTATTCAATTTCTGTAGTCTTTCTAATTC
>CAYOIL010000163.1:3626-8939 GCA_964403985.1 uncultured Saprospiraceae bacterium | reverse complement strand
TAATTCACATGCAAAACTTGCCTGTGATTAATAACCTGAGTTCGAGTCAAATTGCATTAGCAAGGTGTTTCGAACTCAGGTTAATATCTTAAATCCGACGCTTTAATAACATAATCCCATTGTTCTTCACCTTCAGTGTTGAAAATGGTCAATGTTAATACTCTATCTGTTCGTTTCCCTTTTACTTCTACTATCCCAAAGTTTCGGTCATAAAAGGTTTTTCCTTCTACTTGATTTGTATTCTTTTCATCTCTAGCCCTATGTGTTCCTGAAGTTAAAGGAGAACAAGTGATATCAATAAGTGGATATGCTCCAGGACGTTCCATGCGAGAAATCTCCGTATGATGACGATCTCCACTCATAAACAAAACGCCTTCAATTTTTTCGGCCGCTATCTTATCAAATAGATTTTGTTGTGCTGCTGGATAAGTAGCCATATTTTCATAAACGGCTGCATTACTTACAACTTGTCCACCGATACATACAATTTTAAACGGAGCTCTACTTGTTGTTAGGGCTTGAATTAGCCAATCAACTTGTGCATCTCCAAGATATTTTTTGTCTTTATCCAACGATCGATTAGAGTCTCGGAAATATCGATCATCTAAAAGAAAAATCTCCACATCATTCCATAAGAAGTGACTTGTTATTCCTCCTTCTCCTGTGGCATTTGTATTAAGATTTCCCCAGTAATCATTGAATGCTTTTTCAGTTAGTTTTTTATTGACATAGGATCGATCTGAATCATTTGGTCCATAATCGTGATCATCCCATATGGCATAATTATGTGTGCTACCTAGTAAAGCTTGCATTTCAGGCAATGCTCTTACTTGCCTGTTTCTATGACGAATTCCACGCTCGGTAAGGAAGTCGGGTTCGCGGAGATATATATTGTCACCAAGCCACAACATAAAGTCTGGATCTTGTTCCCTTATGCTTTCAAATATTTCATACTTGCCGCCATAAGGCTTAGAAGGTCGATCATCTTTTGTCTCATTTACATAGGTACAAGAACCTATTGCGAAAGTAAAATCTGGTGGATCCGTTCTCCATTGCCATAACTCTTGTGTTTGGAAAGTAAGCGGGTAAGGTCTCTCTACATAAATGTCATTTATGTATAATTTATAAGTATATTCTGTTCCATATTCTACCTCATTTGGAAAGAGTTTTACTATATGATCATTTGCGGCAGTTGCTTTTATAGTTTCAGTAAATTTTTCAGTTTCACCTTTAGTAAAATAACCAATCTTTACGTCAGCTTCGGTTTGGGTTTGAACCCAAATAAGAGCTTCGCGATAACCAGAATACCCCACCATGGGGCCAGCTTGCAAGATTGACTTTTGGGCGAAAGCCTCAAAAAATAAAAAGAGAATAAACGTAAAAAGTGTAATGCGTTTCATTTGAAATAATTTCTATGGATACAAAATATATAGAAATTAGTAAACTACCATTTCAAACGAAGTAAACATTTTATTATTTATTTGTTATACAACTAAACAAGCTAATGGTGAATCTTGAAAATCTATGTGAAAAAGTCCTGTCTATTGTAGATAAAACGTCGGCTTTTATCGCGAAGGAATTTGGTACTGTAGGGACTGATCAGATTGAAATAAAAGATCATAATTCATTGGTTTCTTATGTCGATAAAACAGCAGAAGAAATTCTTGTAGAAGGCTTATCGAATCTTATTGCTGGGAGTGGATTTATAACAGAAGAGGATACTGTAGATCGTAAAGAAGAATACACATGGATTATTGACCCTCTAGATGGAACAACAAATTTTCTATATGGTATACCGCACTTTTCGGTCAGTGTTGCGCTTGAATATCAAGGAGAACTTGTACTTGGAGTAGTGGCTGATGTGATTAGAAAAGAAAATTATTATGCTTGGAAAGATGGCGGAGCTTTCATGAATGGAAATAGAATTCATGTTGGTCAACGTCAGAAATTTGGAGATTGTATAATTGCTACAGGATTTCCTTATGAATCATTTTATGATAAAAAGCCCTATTTCTTGATGATGGAAAAAGTTATGAACGAAGCGCGAGGATTAAGGAGATTTGGTTCGGCAGCACTGGATATGGTATATGTAGCGAATGGACGTTTTGATGCTTTTTATGAAACGTCGATAAACGCTTGGGATGTAGCAGGAGGTATAGTGATTTGTAAGGAAGCTGGTGGGGTATTATCAGATTATCAAGGCGGGAATAAGTATTTTTCTGGATCCACTATTATTGTTGCCAACCCCACGATTCAAGATATTATCGTTGCGCATACAAAAGAGTATTTTTCCTTCGCTTAAGCGATTACGACATATTAATCTATTAACTCCATATTGCTGTTTTCTTTTTGGGCTCGAGCCCAAAATATATTCTATTTTAGATTTTAATACCAAAAAATCACCTTATGAAATATCTATTTCTGCCATTTGTTCTTCTATTTATTTCTTGTTCTTCGCCTAGTGAACATCCTGAAAAAATTCGTTCTTTCGGTGATAAACACGAACCATTTGACAACGAAGATTTAAAATTATTTGGTCCTAATCCTACGGATAGAGATGTGGATTACTATATGGAATCGGCAAAACAAGCTAGAGTAGATTTAGTAGGACGAGAAAACGACTTTACTGATGAATGGACCCAACAAGGTCCAGGAAATATTGGTGGTCGAGTAAATGCTTTGGCAATAGATCCCCAAAATGATGATATTATCTATGCCGGTTTCGCACGTGGAGGTTTGTGGAAAACAGAAGATGGCGGAGGAAATTGGGTGCCATTATGGGACAATGAATTAACTCAAGCTGTAAGTGCGATTTCGATTGATCCTAATAACTCTGACATTATTTATGCAGGTAGTGGTGATATAAATATTTCAGGGAACGTATACCTAGGGGATGGATTGTATAAGAGTGAAAACGGTGGTGAAAGTTGGTCGAATATTGGTTTAGAGGAGACAAAAGTAATTGGAAAAATCATTATAAATCCTAGTAATACGCAAGAAATTTTAGTCGCTACAATGGGTAATGTTTTCAAAAAAGATGAAAATAGAGGGGTTTATAAATCGACAGATGGTGGTGCAACGTGGAATAATGTTTTATTCGTATCAGATGATACAGGCGTGCATGATTTAGTTTTTCATCCTGATAATCCGCAGTATATTTTAGCGGCTGCATGGACAAGATTTAGAACAGGAAAAGAGAGTTATGTTGCAGGGGAAGATTGCAGTGTATATTCAAGTCAAGATTTTGGTGAAACATGGACGAAATCAGAAATGAACATTCCTGTAGAAACTGGACGGCCAGCAATTACATTTAAAGAAAATGATCCAGAGATTGCTTATGCTATGATTATGAATACTTCTCATAGATATATTTCTTTGCACAAGAGTTTTGATTCTGGAGTATCATGGACAATGATAGATACTACGAATGAAATGACACCTGGAATGATGGGTGGTTTTGGATGGTTTTTTGGTCGAATAGGTGCTTTTGAAAGACCTCAAGATGGTGAAGATAGACTATTTTTATGTGGAGTCGACATGTGGTCTTTTCAGGAACAAACTGGTTTTTGGGAACAAGAAACTCCTCCTTGGTGGTATTATGAAGTGCATGCAGACAAACATGCTGTTGTTCAAGCGGGAGATGGAAGTCTAATCTTAGGTACAGACGGTGGAATTTATAAAAAAGAATGGGGAGCCCAAGATTGGGTTGATATTGAAAATATTCCAAACAATATGTTTTACAGAGTTGAAGTTTCCCCACATCAACCTGATGATTATTTTGGTGGAATGCAAGACAATGGAACCTCTTCAGGAAATTCCAACGATATAAATAACTGGCTTAGATTATACGGAGGAGATGGTTTTCAAACTCGATTTAACCCAGAAAAGCCAGATGTTCAATACTTTGAAACACAAAATGGAAATATTGTTTATACAGATAATTACAACTTTGTAAATCTTGATTTAGGACCGATGGCAGGAGATCGTAGAAACTGGGACATGCAATATATTCTGAGTCCACATGACCCTAATGTTATGTATACTGGAACATTCAAACCTGTACGATTTGATATTTTTGATGGGTATACCATAGGAGTAGATTCTATTGGCTCTAGCTTAACGGATCCTCTGGAATTTATTAGTTCGTATCATACGATAACAGCATTGGATGAATCTCCATTAGTAGAAGGATTGCTTTATTATGGAACTGCGGATGGAAATATATGGAAACGACAAGAAGGAGAGTGGGAACAAATAAATAATGGAATTGAAAAGCATTTTGTAACATCAATAAAGGCATCTCCTTCGGAAGAAGGAACAGTATATGTTACGCTTAGTAACTACAAGTTCAACGATGATACACCTAGAATTTATATGTCACAAGATTATGGAGAAACGTGGGAATCTATTCACAATAACCTACCAACAGGAGCTGTAAATGATATTATAATTTATGATGAATTTGATGATAAACTTTTATTTGCTGCAACAAATGTAGGGGTGTATGGGAGTATCGACAGAGGGATATCTTGGGAAAGAGTAGGAAATAATATGCCTATGATTCCTGTAAACGATATGGTTTTTAGTAAGCCAAATAACACATTAGTAGCTGGAACTTATGGACGATCAATTAACACCTATAATTTACTTCCAGTGTTTGAAAAATTCGATCCTATGTCAACTACAGATACAAATGTTGATATTGCGAAGATATATCCTAATCCTACATCGGATTTTATCCGAATAGAAACAGAAGAGCAGATTTCTAAGATTGAACTTTTTGACGCAGACGGAAGAAAAGTACTGAGTCAAAATTTCACTTCAGAAGTAGACCTGAGCTCATATAGTTCAGGGGTTTATTTTGTAAAGTTTATAGGAGCGAAGAATGAGGTTATGGGAGTTCAGCGAGTGGTGAGAGAATAAACTTTTTTCCATTTTGGGGAATGACAGGATTACGAGGAATTACAAACGATATGAGGTATCTGAAATACACTGATACTAGAAATTGCCGGTTCACAGCCTTGAATTTTTTGTTCTTTTTTACTCTGAGCTTGTCGTAGGGGGTGTTTCAAGACAAAAGAATAAAAGATAAAAATTGTTTTGAAATTTCATTGGCGACTAGCCGCAAAATCTAGACAAAATAAGCAATGAAAGAAAAGTAAGCTATGAGTAATTGTTACTAGCAAAATAGCTTTTACTACATTTAAAATGTAAGTATAATTTGTGGCCTTGAACCCGATTTCGTTAAAAAATCACGAAATTTTAGCGTTTTCGCAGCAAGTGTATGAGCAGACATGGTGATTTCGCAGGGCG
>CAYOIL010000163.1:0-3605 GCA_964403985.1 uncultured Saprospiraceae bacterium | reverse complement strand
ATACGATTTTTGCGGAGATAGCAAAAATACAGAGATTTAGAAATTGCTGGTTCACAGCCTTGAATTTTTGCATACTTTTGTTTCAAGACAAAAGTTTGAGAGGATAAAAAATAAGAAATAAATCTTCATGGCGATTAGCCACAAGTTTTATCAAAGCTTAAAATTTTATCAAGCTACTATTTCCTTCATTAATTGTAAAGAGATCTGAATTTTTGATTATTTATTAAATATTAATATCCCTACTGACTTAAGTATCAATATTTTAATAATTTATGCTTCGTCCCTCGCGCTTATTATTTTGATGAAAATAAATACCTGGGGTTGAATTCCTTGTCTAATTGATATCGCCCCTTCAGGGCTAGTATCCAATAAACCAAAATACTCTCTATCTTTGCATTAAAAAGGGTGGGGACGAATCATAAAAATCAGGCACAAATCCTAGAAAAATTAGGAATTAAAGAGTTAAATTCCATGCAGCTTGCTGCCCAAGAAGCAATCTATTCTAATAGTGAAATTGTTCTTTTGTCACCTACAGGGACAGGAAAAACACTAGCTTTTTTATTACCCATTCTTTCTTTACTGGATTCGAATCTTGATGAAATTCAAGCATTAATTTTAGTGCCGGCCAGAGAATTAGCTTTACAAATAGAGCAGGTTGTTCGAGAGATGGGAAGTGGTTTTAAAACTAATGCTGTTTACGGAGGAAGAGCGGGAATTAAAGATCGAAGTGATTTGAAGCATCCACCAGCTATATTAATAGGAACTCCAGGCCGAGTTGCGGATCATATTAGAAGGGAAAATATTTCAACTAAGTTTATTAAAACGCTTATTCTTGATGAATTTGATAAGTCGCTTGAAGTGGGTTTTGAGAAAGAGATGAAAGAGATATATAGAGCAATGCCTGGAGGATTAGATAAGAAGATTTTGACGTCTGCAACGTTAATGAATCACATTCCTGAGTTTTTGGAATTGAAAGATGTAAAGGAATTGAATTTCTTAAAAACGAAGAGAAACCAATTGACGGTGAAAGTTGTAGAGTCTGTAAATAAGGATAAGTTTGTGAGTACTTATTTGAAAAAGAAGAAGATTAGTCATGGGACATTTTTTGGGGGACTGGAGCAATTTGAAAGAGAGCGAGCGCTGGTTCAATTTCGAAATGGGACACATAGAATTCTTATTTCTACGGATTTGGCAGCACGGGGAATTGATGTTCCGGAAATGGATTTTATTGTACATTATCAATTACCTTTTAAGAAAGAAGAATTTACACATAGGAATGGACGGACAGCGCGGATGAATAGTACAGGGATTGCTTATGTATTAAAATTTCAAGAAGAAGAACTTCCAGTCTTTGTTGAAGATTCAGGAATTGAAGTTATAGAAACGGATAATAAACCGATTCCTTCGGAATGGCGGACTTTATTTATATCAGGAGGACGAAAGGATAAAATATCAAAAGGAGATATTGCGGGTCATTTTTTTAAGCAGGGCGAACTCGGAAGAAATGAATTGGGATTAATTGAAGTAAAACAAGATTGTTCTTTTGTGGCGGTGCCAAGAATTAAGGCTTTTAAATTAGTGAATAAACTAGATAATTCGAGGCTGAAAAAGAGAAAGGTGAGGATATCGGTGGTGGAGTGATGGAGAATGACTATACTTCTATTTAATATTCAATTTTAAATTTGATTCAATTTTTTTGATTTTTTCTGTTGCGATTTCATTTTCTTTTGCTTTTACTTTCCATTTGGAAATTGCTGAAACGACTTCTTCAATAATTTCATTTGGTTTTTTAATCATGTTGTCTTTGGCAATTTTGATTAAATCTTTTTTCGAAAAATCTTTTCTTTTTCCATTTATTGACATTTGATGCATATTTGTGTTTCTTCCAGGAATTGGATTAAAACTATATGTTATATCATAAGCGGGCGACAAGCGCCATTCCCCATTTTCTGGAAGAATAAATGATGTATTTTTAGTATGATCGTCTTGATTTCTGCCTACGACATTGAAAATCATTCTTCGAAACATTTGTTCAAGTTGGTCTTTTCCTAGTTTTAGTTTACGCATTACTTGAAAAAGCTGTTCATATGATGTTGACCCAATATTATTAAAATCAAAGTGTGCAATTCCTGTTAAAGTTTGCATATGTATTTTTTGTCCATCTACTCGATCAAATCTTTTTGTCATAAAATGATTTCTTCCTGATTCATTTAATAGTGCACATTCTGACATTTCGATTCCACATTCTTTTGCCAATAAATTATATACATATTCAATTTTCCCATAGCCTTGTGGATGACCTAATTCATTGTCTTGAATTCCATCAAATTTTAGTAGCCAATGCTCATAATCTTTATCCAAATCTAAATTTCCAGATACAATACTTCTGTTATTTTTATGTATTGCAATAACAGCCTTTGGCCTCATTCCTCCTGCTGATGTTCCTACGGAAATTATTTGTTCAATCGCTTTTGTTTTGTTCTTTTTAAATGACGTGTGTAAGGACTCTTTTTTATTCATTATTTCAGCAGCTATTTCTACTAATTCTCCTAGTTGAATATCCTTTATCTCATTGCTTTTCCTTTTTATTGTTGGTTCGAATTCGAGCGCTCCCATTGCTCTGCTTCCAACGTAACATAATCTTTCTATAGGTGTAAAGTCATTAGGCGAACGGCCATTCCTACTTAACCAAAGATCGATCAATGTATTACCAAATTTATCTGGTAATGAATCTGATAGTAATCCTGGTAATTTTTTAAATGTATCTAGATTTAGATTGGGGAAAGAATATATACGTTTACCCATTATTGCTGCTTCCAAAGGCATTATTATAGGTGCAAGATCTATCTCTTCTTTTATAAATTCTTTACTGAATTCGAATATTGCAACTTGTTTATCCTTGTTCCATATTGCAGCGCCGACCTCTTTGTTCCATATTTTTATTATTACTTCTGCCATATCAATTATTTTTTGTAGACGCTCTTTTCTTCTTTGTTTTATTTTTTAATTTTATCAATTCAATGGGGCTGATTTCTTGTTCAGGGATTAATTGCTCTATGTTTTCTAGCAATCTTAGTCCCCTCATAAGTTCAATTAGTGAGGATAGGTTTGCTCCCATACCTCTTTCTATTTTACTTATTGAAACACGACTAATTCCTGTTTTTTTTGCAAGATCATTTTGAGTGATATTATATTCAAGTCTTTGTTTTTTAAGTCTTTCTCCAATTATTGTCTCAATTCTTGTATTTGTCAACGAATACCAATCCATAACGTATATTTTAGTTTACATTAATTGATTTATTATATCATAACGATAAGATAAGTTTACATTGGTAAATGTAGTTAAATTTTTTATTAATGACAAGATAAGTTTACGTAAAGTCATTGATTTGTACTTAATGATAACAAATATTTACATGTATTAAAGTGAAGCAACTAATGATATAAAGAATTCGAATAGATGTCACGCATTATACATTAAATTAAAAGTAAAATGGTAAAAAATGAACTTGGCTTAATAGAAGTGAAGCAAGATTGTTCTTTTGTTGCCGTCCCTCGAAGTAAAGCTTTTAAATTAGTGAATAAATTAGATAATTCTCGATTGA
>CAYOIL010000162.1:0-8965 GCA_964403985.1 uncultured Saprospiraceae bacterium | reverse complement strand
GGCCAACTCTCCGTACAACCGCAAAATTAGGTTTTAATTTTAGTTTTTAGCGATGAATTATAGAATTATCTGCGAAAGGTTTTGAATTTCATTTTATAATCAGCAGAAACATTACCTTTTTTAATTGCATCAAGCTTACGTTGGATCATTCGTTTTTTTAGTGGTTTCAATTTTTCAGTAAATAAAACACCTTCAATATGATCGTATTCATGTTGAATTACACGGGCATTAGTCCCTTCGAATTCTTCAATATGTTCCTTAAATTCTTCATCTTGATATCGGATCTTAATCTTTGCTTGTCTGGATACATCGCCTCGTAAGTGAGGAATCGACAAACAACCTTCTTCATATTCCCAGAATTCTCCTTCTTCTTTGAGAATTTCAGCATTAATAAAGGCTTTTTTTATTCCTTCTGCTTCTTTTCCTTCTTCCATAACCTGGATAGTATCAACTAAAAAAAGACGAACAGACTTTCCTATTTGGGGTGCTGCCAAGCCTACTCCACTTGCATTATACATAGTTTCCCACATATCAGCCAAGAGCTGATCTAGGTTTTCATAATCTTTAGTAATCTCTTTTGCTACTTTTTTAAGAACAGGTTGCCCAAAAGCATAAACTGGTAAAATCATAATTCTTTTTAAAAATTCAAATATCGTCTAAGAATAACAACAGCGCTCATTTTATCTAGTTCACCCTTAGTATGTCGTTTTTTCTTTTTTCTAGTGGCTTCCGCCAAAAGGCTTTTAGCTTCTACTGAACTATAACTTTCATCTATTTTTGAAATAGTAATCAGTGGATGCTTATTAGAAAATATCGTTAAAAATTCGTCAATTTCGGCGCAAAGATAAGTCTTTGTTCCATCATGGTGAACAGGATAACCAATAAGTAATTCTGAAACCTCTTCGTCACGAAAATATTTGTCTAAAAAAGAATGTAATTCTCGAGTGTCAAGGAAATTTAGTGGGCTTGCAATAATCCTCAAAGGATCAGTTACAGCAACTCCACTCCTCTTTTTACCATAATCTAAACAAAGAATTCTACCCAACTTTTACTATTAAATCTCAATTAATATAATTGATAAAATGAAAAATTAATTCCAAACGGAATTCATCTTTAAATGTAATTCTTATTTGATAACTATATTATGACTTGAATAATTCCTTGAACCTACACATAAAATTTCTGAATGAAATGATTAAATGAATAGTTATTGTAGAGTAGTATATAATTTATTCGGCAACACCGAAAAAATCCCATTCCACGCCAGGTGGTTGTAAATAAACTTCTTTCAATTCTTTGACATTATTTTCTCTCCTTTTGATGTTTCTTAGAAGACAGCTTCTTCCTACTGCTCTACTAAATTTTACCATATCGGCTTTTGTGATTTTTTGACCACTATGTTCTAGGACAAATTTTCCTCCCATATTTTGTACATCACCTGGAATATGTTTCAGATTTCTTCGAATATCAGCTTCGTCAGGAATAAGCAGTTCAATGACTGGCATCGCTCTATTTTCATATGTTTTCAAGAGGTTGCCAACTTTCGTGGCTACATTCATATTCATAACAACGATATAAAAAATAGCATCATCACCTGTTCGAACGTAATCTCTTTCTGTATTTATTAAAACTAGAAAATCTAGACGCAAAGATTCTTCAATCTTGGAGGTATAGCCAGTTTCTTTAATGGTTAATCCCAATACATATTTCATAATCTTACATTTTATCCATAATCTCTTCAAGCTTCATTGCAAGATTATCTATTTCTTCTTGGAAAGACGGCTGAGTAAGACATTCTTTAAAGAATGGGTCATTTTGTTTTTTGGCCATAGCCAAGATTATTTTTTTATCCTTAGAAGAATCAAAATCAGAAACAAATTTACGTTGCTCCTCAAGGATTTGCTCACACGTTAAGCCTTTGTTAGGAGAAGAATCAATAATTTCCTTAGTAGACTCCATTTTCAATTGCGCCTCTTTTTTCTTTTGTTCCTCTGTTTTTCCTTTCAGTTTGACATCCGTTTTGTCCTCCACTTTAACTTCTGCTGCAACTTCTTCACTTTTTGATTCAACTATAAGTTTTTTTGCTAACTCATTTTGATCAATCACCTCGTCCATTTTAACTTCAACATCAACTTTCTCGTCACTTGTTGTTTCTAAACTAGCTTCTAATTGTTCCATGTCAACGGGACCCTGTTCTTCGACGTTTACAGAAGAACTGTTGTCGGTTTTACAAGCAAAAGCTAGAGTAATACATAGTAAAAAGAGAAAAGTGTAACGCATAGTAAGGAATTTAGCGGTTATAAATCAAGTCACCTGGTGTCTTCAAAAGTATCTTTTTAATTGATATAAATGAAATATAACTCGAAAATAATAGAATCACAATCATTGTAATAAAAATCCTGTAGTCAAAGAGATCAATTACAGCTATTTTACTGAATCCAATTTCAAGACCTTTTATAATGAAGCTAACTAGATAGCCAATTACTATAGAAATGATGATGAATAGGATAATGATTTTGATATAAACTGAAATAAGAAACTTGTTATTTAGTCCAAATGCTTTTAAAGTTCCTAAATTGTTCTTTATCCCCTCTAAGTGAGTCGTTAATAAACTATTGATATAAAAGACTATTGATAAGATACTGAATCCAAGTAAAATAAGAGCAATCAAGCCCGTTAATCGACTTACCAATGCAAAATTTTCTTTCGCTTCGACTTGATCCATACTAATCTCCATCCCAAATCGCTTATCCGTCTTTAAGAATTCATTAAAATCCCTAACAAGATCCAATTTTTTAAAGTTAAACGCAAGATAATGCGGATTATCAAGGTTTGAATAATCACCTACATTACATTCAGATTTAAACTGAACGCGAGGATTTTTCATCAAACCATCTTTCGAGACTAGTTTAGGGAAATTTCGAATTTCTTCAAATTCTAGAAAGTCAAATAATGTAAGTGTAAATTTATCAAGAACATTGTCTTCGTTCATTTTGACTTCTTCAAACTCAACATCTGCAATCTCATACTCGCTAAATAGTTCTTCTAATTCTTTTCTTCTATTTTCCGGATCACCTTCTTTGAACTTACCAACCATTGATACTCTATTCACCGGATTTAATTGTACGAATCCAGTTTCATCAAAACTCTTATTCAGTAAATTCGAATAATGTGATGAGATTAGCATGTTACAGAGATTGGGAAGTTCTTTTACAACAGCAACAACCTCAGGAAAAAAAACAAATTCTCCACTTACCATTGTTAATTTATCAAGCGGTTTACCTACTGCATAAGATAAATTTTCTCTTAGAGTCTGTTCCTTGACCACAATCCCACAAAGTGGAAAATCTAAGTCTTGACCTTCTCTATAAGTATATCCTTGAACTACATTTCCAGGTTTTAATATTTCCTTTAATATATCTTCTTCTACTCCTACCGTTCGAGTTTTTAAAGTATAAATTTCATTATCCTCAAAATTTAAAAATTCCCGAAAATCAATCTTATACTTTGTAATATTATCTAAGTCAAATGAATCCTTTTTAACCCCGTCTTCGAAAAATAGTTCTAGCTTATTTACTTTCTCTTTATACGAATTTTTAATTGGTAAATTCACCCAATTAGTAAACGGATTATCCATCCTTTCTTTGAGGTATTTAATACCTCCAACTGCATATCCTAATGCACTAATTGTCAAGGCAAGAATTAAAGAAAGTGCTATTATTGATTTTCTAGATTTTCCTGTAAGGTCGTTAAATTCATTACTAAAGAATAATTTTTCAAAATCTTTTTTTACTCCGAATAACTTGTATAGAATATTTTTCATAGTTATTATTTGAGTAAAACTTGATTAATGAATTCATGAGGAACATTGATTTTGTCTCCTTTTATATTCTTCCATTCACCATCTTCTTGACGAACAAGATAATGTTCATCATCAATTCTACCAACAGGATCGGTTACTGCATCCCTTCTTGACAATAAGAGAATAATATCTGCAAAATTCAATGCCAAAGGAATATCATGCGAAACAATTAATCCAGATCCTTGAAGATCTTCTAATATTTCTTTTAATGTAGACATCAATCTGTGAGAGGTGTTTTTATCGAGATTACCTGTTGGCTCATCTCCAAACAAAACACCAAAATCACTTGCAATGGCTCTTACAAAAGCCAATCGTTGTCTTTGTCCTCCTGATAATTCATAGATATTTCTATCAAATAAAGATCTATCCAAATTAAGTTTATCCATAAAATGCATAACTCTTTCTTTGGAATCATTGATAGATTCTCCTTCAAGTAACATCCTTACTGCCATATTTTCACCTGCAGTGAAATTGGGCATCAAATTCGTATTCTGAAAAATAAAACTGAAGTGCTTTCTTCTAAATTGAGATATATATTCATTATCACTTTTCCAAATATCTCCAATGTTGTCATTGGTATCTTTATTTGAAAATACTATTTTACAATTATCAGCATTTTTGATAGTATTATTCATTAATCCTAATGTCTCGATTAATGTACTCTTGCCTATTCCAGAAACTCCTAGAACAAATACTAATTTTCCTTTCGGAATTTCTAAATCTTCAATGTGCAATACAGGTTCTCCGTTACTGTATGCACATTCAAGATTTTCTATCTTAAAAACTGAATTCACTAAGTTGGTTTTTGAGTTGTTTGCAGTTTGCTAGAATGTATATTCTACTGGTACCCAGAAATACACATTATTGGATGTTGGGTAACAAAATTCATACTTCTTACCTAAATCCTTTATTCTATTTAACTCTTTTGTTTTGTCCAATACTTCTTCAATTAATTTGGCTAGTTGATCATCTGGCATTTTCTTTTCATTCCTAATATCTCCTATTTGAAAATCCATTCTTGTACCAAACTCTAATCCTTCTCGCTCAACACCTTGCATACGAGCTGCAAGTTCTGCACTTGAGAATTTCTCAACATCTCTTTTCGACATATTATCATTACCAGTAAATTGCTTCAATAGTTCAGTAAATGTCGACATAAGAGCATCTCTTTGCTTATCAGGAGAACTATCATATGCAGCTGCCAATCTCTTAAGATTCTCTATATATGTTACTAAATCTTCATAAGGCATAAATAAAACATAAGAAAGAGCAGTGTTTTCTGCATTTCCAGGTTTCTTCGCTACATAAATCTCTCTATATAAGTGATATTTCTCATGAACGATTTTCTTTAAATCTTCTGCACTATATCCTTTTCCTTTTTGAGCTTTATTTAATAGTCTATAGACTTCTCTTGCAATTGCAGGAGACCACGTTCCTGTTGACTGATCCATTGCATTTCCACTTTCTGTCAAACTACTCATTTCAGAACGGAATTCATCAACTTGGTCATATATCATTTTTACAGACTCCAAGATGTAATTCTCTACATCAGCTCCTTTTAAAACATTAGAAAGAGGTGGTTTAACTAAACGACCAAATGATGGTCCATTTTCAATACCTATATCATTTCCGTCAAGAAGATCTGCCATAGATGGGTTAGCAACTTTAAAGCCTGGGAAGTATTCTTTTAATTGTACATAATCCCTATGTTGACGTTGGGAAGATTCTAACATCATAGTTCTCATCAGCTTATTGAAAGAAGTTCCTTGTCTATTTCTTTCACTTACACACTGAATTGAAACCATGTGCATATCAAGTTTATCAAGGAAATTCAAAATGTCATCTCTTTCAACTAAAGTTTCATCTTTTGTTTCTTCTGCAGCTGTTGACCTTACAACATCATTTTTGTAATCGCCATAATTCCCTAAAGCCACAATAACATTTGATTCAGAAGTAGAGAATCCTGCCTTTTTCAATGTTTGTAAAAGACCATATCTAGCAGCAGTCCAGTCGTCACTATCTTTCCATGAATCAAATTCTAGTTGATCTACAAAGTTTATAACCTTAGCTCTATCTTGAGTTAATTCTTGTAATTCAAATAATTTATTGACTTCTTTCTCAGGAGAATCTCTATAAACACCAACACCATATTTAATTTTTACATTGTCAGGAATCTTATTTTCAAGATTCGACATTGCATTCATAATTGCTTGTTTATAATTATACATTGAACGCGTACCTTCAATAAGAAACATAACATTAAAAAATTCTCTTTTCTTATTGTTTTCTTCAACATCTGAAGTAATTGTTGCCCATTTTACTTCATCAATTTCACTCTGTACAAGATCCATCATTGATTGCGTTGTAACCTCTGCAATTGCTCCAGTTCTAAAGTATTTGTCATTGTTATCAATCATAGGAAAACGAACAACTTCTCCTCTTAATCTTTTCCCGTCACTTGCCAGTTCAGAAGGGTTCCGTGTTATAGGATCATTGTTCCATAATACTTTGTCTTCGATAATTTTACCAGAATTGGCATATGCCATTGCACCTCCAGGATCCATGAAGCCTACAACCCTTTTGGACATATCATTTTTCCTTTCATTGAAAGCAGCATCAGAGAAATTTGGTTCCAGTGCTATTCTAGTGTTCCATTTGGAGGCTCTTGCTTCTCTTACCCAACCTATTAATGTTGATTCTAGAGAATTAGTAGTAAGTCGACTGTCTTTACCTATTAAAAGTCTACCATTTTCTCTTTTATAAACAAAGTAAAATTCATAAATTGTTTTACTACCTATCGTTTTAGATCCGTTAGGACTTTTGTAGATTTTTACAACTTCTTTATTATTTGATTTCAAGATATTATCCATATCCTTCACTTTATTCAAAAGAAATATTTTCCTATGAATTAAAGATTTAGGATCAATCAAACTATTAGTCCAAAGCACTAAGTTTTTCTTAGGCATCCATCCAATATCTTGTTGAATAGCTTTTACTTTAAGTCCACCACTTCTTCTAGCTTTTACAACTTTAACCCAGTCCTTGTTACTATCAACTACAAAAAACCAATCTTTGAAATTTACCGTATTTGTTACAGTTGAGCCTTGATCTGGTTTCTCATATGCTTTATTATTGTCTCTTTCACTAATTACAATCCAAGGAGTTTCTTCCGATCTTTTATGCTTTTTAGTAATAAATTCTACTAATTGATCGCTATATTCATCATCGAAAAAATCCTTTGGACTTTCATATTCTACAGGCTTACCTTCCAGCTTTTTTTGAGCTTGACTCATTGAAGCGAACATAAACAAAACTATTGCTGACAGTAAAAATCTTTTCATTATCTATTAATTTATCCCTAATTTTATTAAAAATTTACTAGAAACTTTAACTTTTAGGCTTATTATTTTATAAAGTGTTGTTTTTTTATCATTAAATCCTAAAAACAATACCTACTCTAGCACCATATCTAAAAATACCTACGTTTTTATAATTATTTTGAAGAACACTAGGATTTTGTGCCCCACTTAGAACTGTTAACTCTGCCAATTCTACTCGTTCACCTAAATGATTTGATTCATTTGCAAAATAAGGCATAAAGTTATAACTAACATTTAGGCCTAATTCTAATGCCATATTGAAATTGAACTTATAGTGAAATAATGGAGTAACTTGAACTGCCGCACTAAATTTATTAGCAGTTTCTACTAATTCTTCATTATAGTTAGAAGTTCCTATATAGTCAGCTATAGGATTTCCTGCTTCGAATTCAGCAAGAACATTCGCTTCGAATGACTCTGGAAAATTTGATCTGTCAATGGGGAAATTTTGGAAAGATAAATCACCAGAATAAGAGCCTGAAGAGCTAATTGAGTAAGTAGGAACTGCTGCAATATCCAAAAATAGATCATAATTATAAGCTTCTAATACTCTTAGGCTTACGCCCAAAGGAATTTGAATATCTATAACTTGTAAATTTTCAACAAGTGAATTTTCATCTCTATCTAAAATAGTAAATAAAGAAGCAACAGTACCAGGTTGCGGTGTCCCATCACTTAAAACACCTGAACCACCAGTTTTAATATTTATTGAAGAAGGAAATTCTCCTTGATACTCATTTAAAGTTGATTTGAAATTATGAAACCCTAAGGACACTCCGACTAATGCATAAAGTGATTTTTTATTATTCAAACTTCTTCGATAGACAACATCAACACCATAAGAATTGTATGCTACCGGTAAATCATTAGTCCAACCAGGAGAAAGATCAGTTGCTGTTTTAGTAATATTTCCTAGGTGATAATTTAAATCAGCTGAAATCATATTTGCAGATTCTACTTTAACTTTTTTGGCTTCACCTAAAACACTTACAATGGAAGCATCCGATAAGTCATACTCTGGAATTTCAATATTCATAGTAAGATCGATTGATCGACCATTATTAGGAAAATTCACTATTTCATTATTTTCATCTAATCCGTTAAATAGAATTTTCTCAAAAGAAAGTTGGACAACATAAAATCCACTTGAATCGTATCTTATTTCATCTAAATAAGTTTCATTTAATTCAAACTTCACTCCTGTGCCTTGCATATATTGAAATACTTTATCAGCATAAGATGCATAGTTTATATTTTGAGCGTCTTTCTTTGCTAAGTCGTCATAGACCTCTGCTGATCCAGAAAACAAACTCACAAACTCTGTGTACGAGTCATCAGAAAACTGATTGTTATCGTCTCTAAATGTAGCTACTCGGGCATATTGATTAAGCATAACAGAGGCAGCATTCATTATTTCATCCTTTTGCTCCTCAGTTACTTCGGCCTTGACATATGATCCTTCTTCATATATTTTTATTTGGGCTTGACCCAAATAAGAAAGAAAGAGAAACCCTGCTAAGAAAAGAAACTTAATGTAACGTGTAGAAAATTTCATTTTATGGTTTTTTAATTTTTTTAGGTAGAATAGAAACGATATCAGCAGACTGATTTTTAATTGAAATCCTAAAAGTTATTATTATAGGGTATTCAATCGCTTCTTGATAGTTAAGTACTTTAAGCTCTTCAAATTCGGACGTTAATATAACTTATATCGAAGGTGATA
>CAYOIL010000161.1:0-8993 GCA_964403985.1 uncultured Saprospiraceae bacterium | reverse complement strand
TGTGAAGGTAGCTATGTTTTTCGTGCAAAAAATTCTTCTGATACTTAATGATTGTGGGTGTTTCAGGATTTAGTACTACTAAAAAATGAATACTTCTTAATCGGGCTTAACGCCCAAAATGATTTAAAATAAATAAGTAATTATTTGCAATGATTTATTGAATGATAGCGAGAAGATAGTTGATTTTTCGTGCAAAAAATTCTTCTGAGAGATAATAGTCGTGGTAGTTTCAGAATTTAGTACTACTAAAATCTATTCTCCTATTTTCTCCCCCATCTTCACTCCCGTTTCTATTCCCCTTCTCGTATTCTCCAATAAATCCTCATCAATTTTCACTCTCCCTTCTTCAAATAATAATACTATTGTTGATCCTCCAAATGCAAAATACCCCATTTCGTCTCCTTTATCCACTCTACTATTTGAAGGATATGTCTGTAAAATAGACCCTACCATTGTAGCCCCAACAGGTATAACCAAAATTTCACCTTTGTCTTCCGTTTTCAAACGAGTAATTTCTCTTTTATTCTCGACAAAAACCTTTGTAAAATTCTTTATCAATGCATACGGAGAAACAGAATACAAAGGACCTTTAACTTTGATTGGGGCATCTGCGTGTCCAGCATATGGAAAGTGATATCGATGATAGTCATTTGGAGCAAGTCGAAGAATAAGCATAGAAGCATTCTTGAATTTCTCTAGAAATGAAGACTTCGCTAAAAATTCCGTCAAGGTGAATTCCTTACCTTTTATATAAAAGGAATTAACTTGACTTGCCTTCTCAAATGCTAATACCTTTCCATCGCCTGGTGATACAATCCCTTCTCCTATACTTCGACTTCCAGCTTTCAACTTCCTGTAAAAGAAATCATTAAAAGACGCAAATTCACTAATACTTTTTATAGATTCATTCATATCAATCCCTAAATCCTCAACAAAAGCCCCTATCTTTTTTTTAGAACCCTTGCTATCCATATACTTCCCATAAATCATTGAAATGATCTTTCTCTTTACTAAAACTTCCAATGCTAATTTACCTATCGGCTTATTGTAAAAGAAATTTAATAACGATTCTCCAGGAGGCTTTTCCTTTACCATTTCTCCTGTCGCTCGATCTATAAACTTAATCTCCATTTCTTATTTTATTTCAGCGTAAATTTAACCCGAATTATCTATTGGGCTTTGTTAAGTGGAATGAAAATAAAATAAAGAGAGATTTGGAATATTTACATAGCATCGGAAATGCTAAAACCACTTCAAGTAATGATGGATCTGAAAACTCCAATGAAACGTTGATTTTGCATTAATTTCGTTATGTAATAATTAGTCTAACTCATTATTCGAGTACAAGGCTTACATTTCTCCCTTTCTTTTTTACTCTTATTAATTCTTTAAATCATTTCTATTTATAAAAGAGACCTTTTTCCCATGTTTATTATAAGTGTATTCCTTGTTTATATACCCTAAACTATTGATGTTGAAAGGCTAAAATAATAGCAATCTGGTAGTAGTTTCTTTTAGTAAATAGATTCCATGTCTGTAATATTCATCATAAAGACCAAAATTTCTTTACTCGCAACTTTCACTCAATTCTTAATATAAACTATCTTTGCCGCCAAATTAATTTTTTCATGATTTCAGTAGATAAAGTAGGAGTTCAGTTCAGCGGTCATACGCTTTTTAAAGACATTTCTTTTGTTATAAATCCCAGTGATAAAATCGCTCTTATGGGAAAAAATGGAGCTGGAAAATCAACTCTAATGAAAATTATTGCAGGTGTTGGAACTCCTTCTCTTGGCCATGTCCGTAGACCAAAAGAAGCAATTGTTGCTTATCTACCCCAACATCTTCTCACTGAAGATAACACCACAGTTAAGCAAGAAGCAATGAAAGCTTTTGCTGGGTATTTTCAAATGAAAGAGGAACTCGATGAATTAAATAAAGCTCTTGCAACTCGAACTGATTATGATTCACCTGAATACATGAAGATTATTGAAAAAGCATCGGATGTAGGGGAAAAATTCTACTCTTATGAAGATGTTAATTATGATGCCGAGGTCGAAAAAGCACTTATGGGTCTTGGCTTCGAACGTAAAGACCTTGATAAATTAACTTCTGAATTTAGTGGAGGTTGGAGAATGAGGATAGAACTTGCAAAAATTCTACTCCAAAAACCAGATCTTATTTTACTCGATGAGCCAACCAACCACATAGATATTGAATCGGTAGTATGGCTAGAAAAGTTTTTAACTGAAAAAGCAAAGGCAGTAATTGTTATCTCCCACGATAAAACATTCATAGATAATATTACCACAAGAACTATAGAACTCACTATGGGTAAAGTTTATGACTATAAAGCAAATTACTCACACTATCTACAATTACGTGAAGAAAGGAGAGAGCAGCAAATGAAGGCATACCGTGAGCAACAAAAAATGATTGAAACGAATATGGCTTTTATTGAGAGGTTCAAAGGCACCTACTCTAAAACTAATCAAGTGAATTCTGTAGAAAGAATGCTAGACAAACTTGAAATTATAGAAGTTGATGAAGTTGACAACTCAAGACTGAAACTTCGTTTTCCTCCTGCTCAACGGTCTGGTGATTATCCAGTTCTAGTAAAGCAATTAGCTAAATCATATGATGATCATATTGTATTTCAAGATGCTGAAATGACAATAAAAAGAGGGGAGAAGGTCTCGTTTGTTGGACGAAATGGTGAAGGAAAATCTACAATGATCAAAGCAATAATGGGTGAAATTGACTTTGAAGGGGAATGCACAAGAGGACATAATACCCATATCGGGTATTTCGCTCAGAATCAAGCTTCTTTGTTAGATCCTAATCTTACAGTGTTTGAAACAGTTGATGAAGTAGCAAAAGGAGATGTGCGATCACAAGTAAAAAATATTTTGGGTGCTTTTATGTTTAGCGGTGACGATATCGATAAAAAAGTAAAAGTGCTATCGGGAGGAGAAAGAACTAGACTAGCAATGGTGAAATTTCTGCTTGAACCCGTTAATTTATTAATTCTAGATGAACCTACGAATCATTTGGACTTAAAGTCCAAAGACGTTTTAAAAGAAGCATTAAGAAATTTTGAAGGAACTGTAATTCTTGTTTCTCACGACAGGGATTTCTTAAGAACGCTTTCCGAAAAAGTGTTTGAATTTAAAAATAAAAGGGTTATTGAACACTTTGAAACAATAGATGAATATCTTGATAGAAATGCAAGACAACAAATTGAAGAATTTACTGGAATATAAAAATCTCCTCCCTAACTTAGGTTAAAAATAAATTAAGGAGGAGAATCTATTATTACAAATTGTATTGAATTCCAATACTCAATCCCATGTCTGAAATTCTTCTTTTTTCTTCGTGCAACCATTCGAATGAATGCAAACTTGGATTATAATCAAATCGAACCTGTATACCCATTTTATCATTCACATTATATCCACTGAAAATCGATGCATTTCCTTGTAAAAAGTAAATATTATTAAATGAAACAGCATTATATTCTACTGGCTCTGTAGGATAAAATGGTGTTATTCCTTTTCCTCGTTTAGAAAAAATCATATTTCCTTTTAGCCCTCCACCTAAGCCAAAATAAAATTTTGAACTTAAAGGCATTATATAATTAAATTGCAAAGGAACTGAAAGAATGTTTGTTGTATTATGATGTACAATGTGTCGGTGAGACGTTGTTCGAACTACTGCACCTGTTACTTGATATGTTTCATTCGTTATTACGTTATGTACGTTTTGAATAGCATTATCATCCCAGTGTTCATCAACTTTTGTGAAAATATTGTTCAACTTACTTCTGTATTGTCCATAACTTAAGCCTGTATTTATACTAAATCTTTTGTTTAGTACGAATCCATAATTCAATGATGTAGACCATGATGGATTAGTGCTTTCAAAATCTTCCAGATTAAAATTTTCAGAACTTAAGCGCCACATAATTCCTCCACCACCTATAGAAATATGATGAGATGTTTTAAAAGATGGCTCCGTCATTTCATCATCATTTCCAAACTTAGAATAGTAGGCAGTTGCATCGGAATGTTTGACTTGAATTGTTCTACTATCATTTTTCAAGAAAATAGAAAGACTTGATAATTTGCCGTCTTTTATTTTTGGCTTACGCCCAAAGGATTTTTCTGATGTAACGATGCCTTCTTGAATTGCAGAAACAGAAGAGCGGTTTAAATCATTTATTAGTATGTTTTCTTTTTCATCAACTTTTTTCAATAAGTCTGAATTAGTTTGTAGTCCTTCAGCTCCTAAATTATTAACCTCTTCTTGCGAAATGGTTAAGTTGTCTTTAGTTACTGAAGGCTTACTCATCATAGAACTCGTTAGATTAGAAGTCTGATTATTTTTAAATTCAATACTTTTTAAATTACTTGATTCGTAAGTATTCTGTACAATAGTTTTGGTGTCAGATGTAGAATTGTCAATATTTACTTGATCTGTATCATGATTGTTGTTTCCAGCTATAGATGTGTTTTCAGTTGATAATATCTCAGTTGGCTTAATGACATCTGTTGTATTTTCCACTTCTTTTATTGACTCAGAATAGTTATTCGAGCTTGAAGTTAGTGAATTATCCTCTTGTTTATTTATATGATAAAGCCCCAAAGTTGTTAAGCAAATAAAGCCTAATAGAATAGGAATAATAATTATATATTTCCTTTCTTTTTTCTTTTTTATTTCAACATTGCTAACAATACCTTCACCAAGATTTTCCCAACTAAATTCAGTTGGAATATCGCTATCAATTTCTTGAAACTTTTTATTTAGCTTATTTTCAAAAGATTCCATATGATTGCTTTATAGTTGAATTAGTATAATTTTTCATAAGCCATTTTCTTGCTCTAGAATATTGAGATCTAGAAGTTTCTGGACTTATATTAAGTTTTTCTGCAATTTCCTTATGACTAAAACCATCTATGGCATATAAAAGGAAAATGATTTTGTAGCCTTGTGGCATGGTGCTTAATAATTGAAGAATTTCTTCTCTACTTAAGGATAAAATCTTTTCTTCTGATTGATCTGAAAGTGTATCTTCTTCAACTTTAGTAAGACTTTGAATAAGTGGTTTTCTTGATTTTTTCCGAATTGTAGTTATACAACAATTCACTGTTATTTTTCTAAGGTAAGGCTTAAACTCTCCTTTTTTTGAATCGTAATTGGCTAGATTGTTGAAAAGTTGAATATAAACTTCTTGTACAATATCTGGTCTGTACGCTTCTTCATAGATATATCTACGAACAATGCTAAGGACATAAGGTAAGGTATCATTATATGCTTTTTTGAAAGCAGATTGATCTCCCTTAAGACACTTTTTTATTGTAATAGATTCTATCAATGTTTTGATTTAAGAATAAATAATAGTGGACATTTGGTCCACTATTATTTATTTAGTTTTACTTAGCAATTTTCTAAAATAGTTACAAACTCAAATAATGTTTGTGTAGATACTTCCAAGATAGATCCATCAGGCAGTTCAATATTGAATGGAGCTTTGATTTCCGCGTTTTGTCCCAAGAAAGCTTCTAATTCTTCTGCTGTTTCTACTGTATTTTCATCAACAAAATTTGTTATAACTGTAACAGGAAATACAATATCGTAGCACGTACCATGTTGTTCATAAATAGGATCGACTGGAAAGGCAAATTCTATATCTCCAAAACACTCGATTAATAAAGCAAATAACTGTTGTTCGCTTTCAACTATATATTCTATTCCAGTTTCTATGTTGACAACTGTTAATGGATATGTAAATGTGACTACATTATGCTCAAGCTGAAGAACTGTTAATTCATTTTCATCTGCAACTTCTACTATTGTTCCATCTTCTAAAATTACTGATACTGGAAAGACAATTTCGAAACAAGCTATTTCACCGCCCCAAGAAATTGTATCACCTTGTGGATTATTTTGAGAACAGTTAAGTAGAGCATCAAAGAATTCAGCTTCAGAATTTATTTCTGTTATTTCACCTGTTTCATTATCTGAAACTGAAAGAGGAAATTCATAGAATAGAATTTCATATTCGGCTAATAAATCAATAAAATTTGTTTCTGAATCTACTTCAATAACATTGTCTTCTATATCAGTAACGTTGAATGGGTAAACTAAACTGACGCAATATGTTTCGTCTATAAGATATGCTGGAAAATCTTCTTGAGACCAACCTTCATCAGGAATACATTCAGCAAATATTTCACCAAGTTCTTCTGTAGAAGCAGCAGTTGTTTCTTCTTCATCAACTACTATTGTAAGTGGATAAATAAAGTCAGTGATATAATCTATTGTATCTTCAAGAGCTGAAATAAAATCATCTTCGGAATTTATTTCTACAACATTTTCATTAATTGTTGACATAGAAAATGGATAAGGGATTGCAACACATCCAAGTAATATACCTTCACCATTAACTGGATTTGATCTAGAAACTAATTTATTTTCTGTTCTGTCTTCTACTTCTTTTGTTTCAGTTGTTGTATCTATATTTTCAGGTTCACAAGAAGTGAAGAGAATACTAAAACTCAATAAAAAAAGAGCTGTTATTTTTAAAATTTTCATTTTTGTAATTTTTTTTGCTTAAAAGAATATTTTGTCAATCGATTGAACACAATACTATTCGCTCGTAAACAAAAAAACGTTGCACCTACTTTTGAAAAAGATGAAATATTTAAAAATAGAACTTGTCTGATTAAAGAAAGTTTAGGATTAATGTACTTGTTTACAGTTTGTTATGAATCTGTAAGGTGGTTTTCTTCAAATTCTTTTAAGGTCATCTTTCCTTTGAAATATATTTTATCCTTGGAAGTAATAAACATTTTTTCCAAGATTTCATTTTCACTTGGTTTCAAACTTATGAGATAAATTATTGCTAAAAATGCAATTACAAAGAAACTATAGTCTTCAAGTATAAAGCCTAATATACTGCATGTTAATGCAGGACCTTCGATAGTAGCAAATCTTAAAACTTTATTGGCCCTGTAAGTATTTAACTTGAACGATAATGAATCTGAAGATTGAATTGATTTGTTCCTTTTATCAGTAATTGTTTTACCTATCAATGCAAATGAAATAATACCTATTAGCCCTAGACTTGTTATTGGATAGTTGATGTCATTTTGAGTAATTCTGTCGAATCCTATCATATTAAGTAACAAAACCATAATTAGTATTGATCCTAAACTCATGGCAACATGAAGGATTTTTACAGATTTTAAATACTTTTCAAATGTTAGTGATTCGAGTCCATATTGGGTTTGATTAGATGCCATCTTAGCTGTTTGCTTTAATCGTTTTAAATATTTCTAATCCTTTTGACAATCGCTTAACTACTTCTTTTTTACCTAATAATTCCATCATACCGAATATGTCTGGTCCTTTCATTGTTCCAGCAACAGCTATTCTTACAAAAGGAAGAATATTTCCAAAACTCAACTCATTTCCGGTGATAAAGCCTTTAATTTCTGTTTGCAAAGTTTCTAATGACCAATCCTCTATTTCATCTATTTTTGAAAATAAAGTTTTTACATTTTCATCATTTGGTTCTTTCCATTTCTTACGTATTGTCTTCTCATCATATGTCAACTCATCACTAAAGAAATATGAACCTGTAGAAAAGAATTCAGGCAATAAGGTTACTCTTTCTTTCATCAATTCAATAACACCTTCAAGAAATGAATCAGAAAATTGATCATCGCCTGTAATTAAACTTTTGACGGAAGTCAATAGACTCTTAGTGTCACTAGAAATGATATATTGTTGATTGAACCACTTTGCTTTATCAATGTCAAAGCGTGCACCTGCTTTTACTATATTTTCTAAACTAAAACTTTCTACTAATTCCTCTAAGCTGAATATTTCTTGTTCAGTACCAGGATTCCAACCTAAAAATGCAAGAAAATTTAGTGTTGCTTTTGGGTTAAACCCAAATTCTTTAAATCCTTCAAAACTTTCTTCTTCTGTTTTACCTTCCCAAGATAAAGGGAATACCGGAAAGCCAAATTTTGCTCCAGCTCGCTTACTTAACTTACCTTTTCCTGTAGGATTAAGGATCAATGGTAAGTGAGCAAATGACGGCATTGTATATTCCCACCCAAGTGCTCTATACAATAAAACATGATGTGCAGTACTTGAAAGCCATTCTTCTCCTCGTACAACGTGTGAAATTTTCATCAAATGGTCATCAACAATATTTGCCATGTGATAGGTTGGCATTCCATCAGCTTTTAATAATACTTTGTCATCTAGTTGGCTTGTATTGAATGTTACTTCACCTCTTACAATATCAGTGAATGAGATGTCCTCTCCTGGTTCTAGTTTAAGTCGAACTACAACATTTTCACCTTGAGCTAGGTGACTATTAACTTCTTCTTGAGATAGAGTTAATGAGTTTTTCATTGTACTTCGTGTCGTGCTATCATACTTCGGAGAATGGACGCCTTGAGCCTCATATCTTGCACGCATTTCAGCTAGATCTTCAGTAGAGTCAAATGCATAGTAAGCTTTACCACTTTCGATTAGTTTATCAGTGTATGTTTTGTATAAATCTTTCCTTTCACTTTGTCTGTATGGTCCATATTCTCCTCCTTTTGCAGGGCTTTCATCAAATGCTAAACCTAGCCAATTTAGAGCCTCTATAATATATTTTTCTGCTCCAGAAACGTAACGTCCTTGGTCGGTATCTTCAATTCGTAAAATAAATGTACCACCCATTTTTTTAGCATACAAATAATTATATAATGCTGTTCGAACTCCTCCTATATGTAAAGGACCAGTAGGACTAGGGGCAAATCTTAAACGTACATCGCTCATTCTATTATTTTTTCGCAAAAGTAACTCAATGCTATAGAATACCCAATACAATATCATGCTATTGTTATAATAACCTTAGTTCAAAAGTTCTATGCTTATGAAAAGAATCAAGGAAAACCATCATTAACTTCGTTGAGATAGCTTTATTT
>CAYOIL010000160.1:5665-9049 GCA_964403985.1 uncultured Saprospiraceae bacterium | reverse complement strand
GATCTAGGTGTTCAATTTTGTATGGAGGAAAAGGTTGATAAGATTTTATTGAAAGGTAAAAAAGTAAGAGGAATTCAAGTCAATGGATTTATTCATAATGCGGATATTGTTGTGTCCAATATGGATGTAAATTTCACCTATTCGCAATTGCTTGGTGAAGAAAAAGAATCGATTAATAAACAAGAAAAATCAAGCTCAGCTGTGATATTCTATTGGGGGATAAAGAGAAAATTCAAGGAGCTTGGACTTCATAATATTATATTTAGTGCTGATTACAAGAAAGAATTTGAAGAGATTTTCCAGAAGAAAATAGTGCCTAGTGATCCTACAATTTACATAAACGTAAGTTCTAAATTAAACTCCAGTGATGCACCTGCTGATAGTGAAAATTGGTTTACGATGATTAATGTACCTGCTGATGTTGGTCAAAATTGGGAGGAAATGATTGTTGCATTAAGGAAAAAGGTAATTTCTACAATAAATAAACGATTAGACGTCGATCTTGAAGCATTGATTGAGGAAGAATATATTGCTGATCCGCGAGTAATCGAATCGAAGACTTTATCTCACAAAGGAGCCCTATATGGATCAAGCAGTAATCATTGGTTGTCTGCTTTCTTGCGTCAGCCCAATTTTTCTAGAAAGTATAAAGGTTTATATTTTGTGGGTGGATCAGTACATCCAGGTGGAGGGATTCCATTATGTTTGTTGAGTGCAAAAATCGCGACAGAATTGATATGAAAGGAAGAAGTAACATATCCACTTTAATAGGAGCCTTCGTTCTATTAGTTCATGTATCGGGCATGATTGGTGTAATGACTTCATTTAAATCATTCTTCATTGAAATGACAGCGATTAACCTGCTGTTTTCATTTGGATTAATGATGTTTTTTCACGAGCTAAAATCATGGAAATTTTGGTTTTACACTGGTGTAATTGTTTCCTTAGGATTTCTTATTGAAATGATAGGAGTGAATACTGGATATCCTTTTGGGGAATATTTTTATGGGTTCCCTTTCGGTCCCCAAATAAAAGGAACTCCTCCGGTGATTGGTTTAAACTGGTTTGTTTTGACATATGGCTTTGCTTATCTATTAAGAAAAATCCAAGTTTCTGTGTGGTTGAAATCGCTCATTGTAGGAGCGGCTGTTACTTCTTTAGATATTCTTATAGAACCTGTTGCTATTCATCTTAAATACTGGACATGGACTGCGGAACATGTGCCGATCCAAAATTATATTACTTGGTTTGTTTGCATAAGTATTTTTAGCTTTTTTGTTTATAGAATGGAACGGAAAAGCAAACTTTGGGAAAATCCCATAGTAAAGTGGATATTAGGCGCTCAAGTGATTTATTTCAGTGGAATTATGATCTATCTTTTTTACTTCTTATAAATCATATCAAAGTCATTTCTTTTAAATTCTTTATCTCAATTCAAAAAAGTAATTCCACTTTACAAAGTATGTAGTCTTGTTTACTAACTAAATCTGGTATTTGGGCTATTAATAAAAAAATCTAGAAGTAATCCTAGTAGGTTTGATTATTAATAATCGATGTAGCTTCTTTATATTTTGATGTCTACATTTCAAATCCTATTTCATTGAAAACAACATTCTTTTCTCTCGTATTTTTTATCCCAACTTTAATCTTTTCTCAGTTTGTTTTTCATAATCCCGATGAAACCTCAACACGTTTAACTAATCTAAGTAGAGTAGACAACTCTTTAGTTGTCTTGTCAAGAGGTGAAAACCGTATTCTTGAATTCGATGGAGAAAACTGGACGAGTTTTAACACGTCAGACTATAGTTTTGGATCAATATTTTCTAATCCCAATGAATTGTATATCGACAATGAAGGTCAATATTGGTTAGTATATTCAAAAGACATTGATTTGTTTGATGGTAGTGAAGTACAAAACTTAACACAATCAAATTTTGGCTTTAATAATGAATATTTGAACGATGTAGTTCAAGACGAAAAAGGTAATTTCTTTTTTTCGCATGAAAATGGAAGCGGCATTTCAATGTTAGCTGATAATCAATGGACACATTCTGGTAATTACACAGGTTCATTGGAACTTTTAAATTCAGTTTCAGTTGCGAGCTTTTTAGCATTTGATGATATTAATACTTGTATTTGGATATATAGTGCTGGTCGATTTTTACAATATAAAGACAACTCTATAATAGAGTTTACGGAGTCTTCACTTGGCATTGATTTTGACTTAAGTGTAGGTAATTGTAGGGATATGACTGTTACTTCTGATGGAAAAGTTTGGTTTGCCATTTCTAATAATTCAGAAAATAGTGGTGGAATTCTAACATACGATGGAGAATCTTGGGAGTTTTTAGATAAAGATGCAGGACTTCCAGCTGAACATGTTGTAGGCATTACTTCAGTAAATGACGAGATTTATATAGCAGATTCATTTTTAGGGCAAATTTCAAAATTACAAAATGGAGTTTGGACTACTTATACAAATGAAAATTCCAATTGGCCAGAGTATTTTTTTGCAACGATGTATGAAATGATATCAATAAACAATGATATTTATGTTGCATCAAATAATGGTGTAATTCAATTATCTAATTCAACAGTAAGTGCTGAAAATACTAATTTACACAGCGTAATAGTTTATCCTAATCCAACAAACTCATCAATCTCTTTTAAGTTTATAGAAGATCAAGAGATTGTAAATATTAAACTTTTAAATTCTAAAGCACAGATTCTATCTTGCACAAGATATAATGCTGATTTGAGTATTCCTATTGAAGGAGATACTGGAATATACTATGTTTTAATTGAAAGAAAAGATGGTTCTCAAAGCATTCATAAAATAATTAAAAATTAGAATTATTATTTCTTATTGCTTTTTACTTTTTGTAAATTTTCTTCGTATAATGATAATTGTGGATCATTAGATTCTTTAGCAATTTGAACTGCTTTTTCATAACTTTCAATGGAGGCATTCGTTTGACCTAATTTAAATAGAGCTTCTCCATAACTATCAAATCCATTGGCATAATTTGGAAATAAAAGAGTGTTTATTTTGAGTATCATAGCACCTGCATACATCGTTTCGGATTCCAATAAATATTTATAACCTAAGTTATTAATGTCCCATTCATTTAGTATGCCATCTTCCTTTAATTTAGTTAAAGTCTCAGTCATTTGAGTTTCTCCTTGTTTCTCGGAATAATTATCAACTTGGCTGATCAGAGTATTATATAACTTTTTATAAGAATCATTCCTTTCTTCTTTGTATTGAATAGCTGAAGTTACGGCTAAATTTAATGTTTTATTAAACGTTTCTTCTTCTATTAATTCAATATCTGGAATAACACCTATACCTTCCCAATTTGTTTTAGTAATAGGATTTATTGC
>CAYOIL010000160.1:0-5655 GCA_964403985.1 uncultured Saprospiraceae bacterium | reverse complement strand
TTATTGCTTTGCCCGTAGGGATGAATACTTCTAAGCTTTTACTTAATGGTCGTAATCTTCCAGGGTTTGCTCCACCTCTAGATGTTTGCCCTATAACAGTTGCTCTTTTTTGTGTTTGCATATTATAAGCAAATTCTTCTGCACCTGAAAAGGTTTCTTTACTTATAATTACGAATAAAGGAATGTCAATTAATTTTCTACCATGTACTTCAATAGTAAAAAAGTCTGTTGTTTGGTCCCGTTCTCTACTATACAAACTATTTATGTGGATATCATTTTCAAGGAAATAACTACACAAATATTTCACCATTTCAGGATCACCGCCACCATTTTTACTTAAATCCAATATTATTGCATCTGTATTTTCAATAAGCCTCATATAAGCATCTGCAAATTCTTTGCCTACATGAAAATAGGTAAAGCCTCGTAAATCAATATAGCCTACATTTCCTTCTAGCACTTTTACTGTATTGAAGCCTCCATTATAGGCTCTTGATCTTTCTATATTGAATAATTTTTCTTCTATCAATCTTTCAGGAGTATCTTCTGGGGCTGTGTAAGGAGGTCTAAGTCTAATTAGCATATGCTTATCTTTTGTTAACTCTTGCGTTGATTGGGTTAAAGCTGCTGCAAATTCTTCCTCTTGTTTAAATTGATTATAATAACCTTTTTCTAATTGATTTAATAAATACTCTTTAGTTTGAATCCCAATTTCTTCGGACACATAATTATCAACAAGCATTTGAGATAAAGTTTGAATTACTTCTTCCTTATAGACAGTTGTTAATTGGTTTTCTTGGGAAAATGTAAAGGAAACAGCTATAAATAAAGAAAAGGTTGTCAAAATATAACTTAAAATAGAATTCATTTTTTAGCATTTTAGACAAAATTATACAATTGAATTGTATCAAAATTGTAAAAAAGTAAAGCTAAAATGTTTTAGGATCATATTGATTCGTAAATCTTTTAGAAATATTCAGATTAGCTAATTGAATTAAATTATGTTTTTGCTTAAAAAACAATTTAGGAGATTTATTAAAGAGAATTTTGAAGTCTTTAATAAAATGAGATTGATCGTAGAATCCTGCTAAAGCACTTACTGAGGTATAACTTAAATTGGGTTGATTTGATATAATATGAAGTGCTTTATTCATTCTCCATATTTGAGCAACCTTTTTGGGCGAAAGCCCCACTTTATTGGTGAAATGTTTACTTAAAGTAACTTTTGAAGTTTTAAACTCTTGTAAAAGTTCATGTATTTTCAAATTCCCCTGTCGATCCATAATATAATTTAACTGAGCCCTAAGTCTTTCATCTATTGACATGGATTTGTAAAACAACCTCTCTATCAATTCATTGATAAAAAATTTGTTAATTTCTAAATTGGATTCCATGGCTATTTTACCAAATAAAAATATTTCAGAATCACTAATTTGAAACAAACTGTTCAGCGGCGCGATTGTATCATTTAAGTTGAAAATAGGCTTGTAAATTACATTAGCAAGAGCAAAAGGTTTTAGTCTAATTCCTATTATTGAAAGTGGTTTCTTTGATTTTATACTAAGAAAAGTATTAGTTTGTCCCACTAAAGAAGCTCCTGGTTTTAAGTAAGTTGAATTACTATTCATGTTACTCGATACGTAACATGGTTGATCTGTAATAATGATATTGAATGTACAAGTAGGAAGAAACATTTCTAAAGGATCTTCTAATGTACAGGACGAAGAAGAAATCTGCCAATAGCATTCAATATGATGAGAAAAATATTCGTCAGGAAGAGTTTCTAAATAATTCATGTTATAACCTTTCGCAATACCAAATATGGTTTAAATAGATTAGAATAAATAAAAGACCCATTCACTTTACATTTCTTTAACTTTAATAGGAATGTACTATTCCTCTACATGCATCATCATAATTACTTGCCCTTTCTCATATAAATGATATGCTCTTATCCAATGTTTCCATTCTTTTGGACAAGTAAAATACCACCCAAATCTCAAAACAAAAATTCTGGTCCAAAACCCATTTTCTAGAAACTGATAAAATGCTTCAATTACTCCTAAGGTGTCATCGCATTTTTGTAAAAACGTCTCATTAAGATCCTTTGGGGCGAAGGCCTTGTCTTCACGATATTGTGTATAATTTTTCAACTCAATTAAGTACAAATAATCCTTGTTGATAATTAAATAATCAACACCTTTAAACCCTTGTCCACTATAGTGTTTGTAAAATTTATGTACATCAAACTTTATAACAAATTCTCCCCAAACGGAGATGTTGTAACCACTTTCAATATCCTTAAAAATCTTTGACAATTACGATGAAGTCTTTTATTGAGTGTGAAATTAATATTTTTCTGTTTAACCTTTTTTATACACAAGTTCTATAGAAAGACCAATATATGGGACGATAACGAGACTTTGATATATAATTCAAGCACAAGAAAGTTTTATATGATAATTTATCAGTTGAAGGCAACGAATATGACTATTTTTGCACAAAATGATGACTAATGGAAAAGGAACTTATTGTAGAATTTAGGGATAGAATTGCTTACCTGACGATTAATAGATCTAAAGCTTTAAATGCCATTAATGAAGGCGTTATGAATGGCTTACATGATTTTTTCTTTGATGATTTCAAGGAGCTTAAAGGCTTAAAAGGAGTAATTTTGACGGGATCAGGTGAAAAAGCATTTGCTGCTGGTGCGGATATTACTCAATTTCCAAGTTTAGGAGTTGATGAAGGCCAAAGCTTATCTTTATACGGACAGAAAATCTATGCTATGATAGAAGCTTTTCATGTTCCTGTAATTGCCTTAGTAAATGGATTCTCCTTAGGAGGTGGAAATGAATTAGCGATGGCATGCCATCTAAGAATCGCAACGCCAAATTCTAAATTTAGTCAACCTGAAGTAAATCTAGGTCTGATTCCTGGATATGGTGGAACTCAACGATTAATTCAATTAATAGGAAAAGCTAAAGCAATTGAGTTATTAATAACTGGAGACATGATAGATGCTCAAACTGCATTGAATTATGGATTGGTTAATTATGTATTAGAACCAAAAGAAGCACTTGAAAAATGTGAGAAAATTATTTCAAAAACAGCTAAAAAAGGCCCACTTGCTATTGAAGAGACATTACGTTGCATTGTCGCTCATTATGATGAAACTATAGATGGATATTTATATGAAGCACAAGCTTTCGGACGGGTAATGGGAAGTGAAGAAAGTAAAGAAGGGGTGCAGGCTTTTCTTGAAAAAAGAAAACCTAATTTCTAGTATCTTCTCTTCGACTGAATTTAGAAGTATAGATAATTACAAATCCTATTATGATCAATAAAATTTTTGATACGAATGGGAATGGAGTAGGGAGGTCTTCTAGAAAAGAGAATATTGTTAGATTTAATCCCACTAATGTAAGGAATAAAGCAATAAACCCTAAAAGGAAAAATGCAAAACCAATAATTGTAATAAACTCTCTTTTCATAATTTAAAATATATGTAAAAGTGATAATTATTAACAAGGAATTTAATTTTCAGTTGACAATTCTTTAGAATTTCTTTTTAATTAGAGCAATAAAGATATTAATACAGTAATTTTATGTCATGGTAGAAATTGTGGAATGCCCACGTGATGCAATGCAAGGAATACATGAATTTATTCCTACAGAAAAGAAGTTGGAATATCTTCAACAACTATTAAATGTTGGGTTCAATGTTATTGACTGTGGCTCTTTTGTATCTCATAAAGCGATTCCACAAATGAGAGATACACATGAATTAATTCAACAAGTTAACTTAGATAATACAAACACCAAATTGCTTACAATTGCTGCTAATACCCGTGGAGCAGTGGATGCAGCTTCTTATGATAAAATCAGTTACATAGGATATCCTTTTTCTATTTCTGAAACATTTCAATTAAGAAATACCAATTCAACTATAGAAGAATCGTTGGAAAGAGTTAAAAAGATCCAAGAGATTACAATTAATGCGGACAAAGAACTAGTAATTTATATTTCTATGGGTTTTGGAAATCCATATGGAGATCCTTGGAATGCTGAAATTGTTTTTGAATGGGTAGATCGATTAAAAGAACTTGACATAAAAATATTTGCACTCAGCGATACCATAGGAGTGGCTAACTCCAACAGTATTTTCTATTTGTTTTCAAAATTGATTCCTCAGTACGAAGATTTAGTATTCGGGGCTCACATACATACCCGACCAGACAATTGGCATAAAAAAATAATTGCTGCTTATCAAGCAGGCTGTAGAAGATTTGATGGTGCCATCAAAGGTTATGGGGGATGTCCCATGGCAAAAGACGAGCTTATAGGAAATATGGCGACAGAGAATTTAATAGATTTCTTTGCTAATAAGAATGAAATTCCGACATTTAACCATTCGGAATTTCAAGAAGCTATGAAAATGTCTTCATCCGTATTTTTATAAAACAAAACTAGCTTATCTTTTCGAAGGAAACATATCAAAAACTATTTAGGCAATATTTCAACCCTTTAAGCAACTTTGCATATAAATATGTCAAAGATGAACAACTTGCTCAAGATGCAGTGCAAGAGGTTTTTCTAAATCTATGGCGTAACCGGGAGAAAATAGAAGTTAACGAAGGGACAAAGTCTTATTTATTTACTTCTACCAGAAATAAAGTGCTAGAATATCTTCGTAGGAATAAGATGATGGATGATCATTCTGATAAAATCCGAATAAATGAATTAAATAGATACGATATAACCGATGAAGCAGAAAAATTTGTCCGCATTGAGAAAATACATAATGCTATAAATCAATTGCCTCCTAAATGTCGTGAAATATTTAAAATGAGTAAGATGAATGGACTATCTTACGCCGAAATTGCTGATCACCTTAAAATTTCACCTAAAACAGTCGAAAACCAAATTATAAGAGGATTAAAGATTTTAAGAAAAAAACTTAATTAATGAACATAAATGATTTTTTAGTAAAACTATTTGGTTCGTCGAATTCACAAGAAGAATTTGAACAGATCGAACATTGGAAGAACGAAGGTTTGGACAATGCTAGGAGTTTACAAGAAATGTTACATATAAATAAACAGACTGAAGACTTAAAAGGATATAAATCTTTTAATGTGGAAGCTGCTTTATTGAATAATATGAACCAGCTTGAAGAGGAATCTAAAGTTGACTCAAAAAAATCAAGTAACACGAATTCAATAAAGAGACCAATTTTGATCATCGCATCAATTTTGTTTTTATCTATTGTTGGTTATTTTACTTATACATCACTTTCAAATGAAGAAGCTGTCTTTTATGCGGAAACTCCAGGTACTGAAATAATAGAAAATGGTAGTGAAATTCACTTAAATGAGGGAAGTTTTTATACATATAAATCAGCTAATAATTTTTTAAAATTAACAGGTGAAGCACAATTTGATGTGTCCAAACAAGACAAACCTTTTAATATTGAAACAGCGCACGGAACAATCACCGTTTTGGGTACGAAGTTTAATGTAAAAACTTCAACAAATGAAACTTCGATTTATATGCATGAAGGAGTTATTGATTTCAATAAGGAAGGAGAAAAGATTCAATTAAGTAAAGGTCAAATTTTAAAAATAAATGGAGAACAAATACTTAGCACTGATA
>CAYOIL010000159.1:0-9102 GCA_964403985.1 uncultured Saprospiraceae bacterium | reverse complement strand
ATGCTAAGGATTATGTTGAATTAATGTGGAAAATTTTACAACATGACAAGGCAGAAGATTGGGTTATTGCAACCGGAGTAACGACAAGTGTTCGTGATTTTGTGAGACTATCATTTAAAGAAATAGGAGTAGAAATTAAATTTGAAGGAGAAGGTGTGAATGAAAAAGGATATGTTGCATCTTGTACAAATCCAGAATATCAATTAGAAGAAGGAACTGAAATTGTTGCAGTTGATCCTAAATATTTCCGACCAACAGAAGTGGACCTTTTAATTGGTGACTCTTCGAAAGCACAGAATACCTTAGATTGGAAACCAAAATATACTGTTGAAACTTTATGTAGTGAAATGGTACAGGCCGATGTTGAACTATTTAAAAAAGATCAATTATTGAAAAATGCAGGTTTTCAAATTAAAAATGAATTTGAATAGAGTATAGAATAATTCGAAATAAATCACTTTTTGTTTAAGTAAAATTTCTATTTACTGTTGCCTAAACAGTAATAATAAACTATTAAAAAGACTAAATAAATATGAATAAAGACGCTAAAATCTACATTGCTGGCCATCGTGGAATGGTAGGGTCTGCTTTAAAAAGAAGACTGCAAAAAGAAGGTTATTCTAATTTTATTGAAAGAACTTCATCAGAACTTGATTTAAGAAACCAGCAACAAGTTGAAGCTTTTTTTAATGAACAAAAACCAGATTTCGTATATCTAGCAGCTGCAAAAGTTGGTGGTATTCATGCAAATAATGTTTATCGAGGTGAATTTATTTATGATAATCTAATGATCCAAAATAATGTAATTCATTCCAGTTATGTGAGTGGAGTTAAAAAATTATTATTCTTAGGATCTTCTTGTATTTATCCAAAATTGGCGGAACAGCCCCTTAAAGAAGATTATTTACTTACAGGCTTGTTAGAACCAACAAACGAACCATATGCAATTGCAAAAATAGCAGGAATTAAATTGTGTGATGCTTATAGAGATCAATATGGATGTAATTTTATTTCAGTAATGCCCACTAATTTGTTTGGGCCGAATGACAATTATGATTTAAATAATTCACATGTTTTACCGGCATTAATACGTAAATTTCATGAAGCTAAAAAGAATCATACACCTGAAGTAGTTATGTGGGGAACTGGATCGCCTAAACGTGAATTTTTACATGTTGACGATTTAGCGGATGCTTGTGTATTTCTAATGGATAGTTATAATGAGAAAGGTCTAGTAAATATTGGAACAGGAAAAGATATTTCAATTTTCGAATTGGCAACATTAATTAAAGAAGTAGTTGGGTTTCAAGGCGAAATTGTAAAAGATACAACTAAGCCAGATGGAACTCCTAGAAAATTAATGAATGTTGATAAATTGAAAAATATAGGATGGAAATATAATATTGAATTAAAAGAAGGAATTGAGCTTGTTTATAAAGGCCTATCAAAAGAAGATTGGTATTAACTAATAGTATTTATTTAAATAAGAAAATGAAAAATTATTATATAACGATAATGGCAGGTGGAATTGGTTCGAGATTCTGGCCATCATCTACCGAAGATACTCCGAAACAATTTCTTGATATTTTAGGTGTTGGAAAATCATTGTTAAGATTAACCGCTGATCGTTTTCTCCAGATTGTTGAGCCTGAAAGAATATTAATTTTAACTAATCAACAATATAAAGAGCAGGTAATGCAGCATTTGCCTGAAGTACCAGAAAGGAATATTTTATGTGAACCAAGTAGAAACAATACTGGTCCTTGTGTTGCATATACAGCATTAAGATTATTTGCTGAAAATAATGATGCTATATTCGTAACAGCTCCTTCTGATGCAGTAATTCTAAAAACTGAAGTATTTGTTGAGAAGATTAAAGCAGCATTAAATTTTGTACAAGATAATAATGCTATTGTAACTCTTGGAATTCAACCTACAAGACCTGATACAGGTTATGGTTATATAGAAGTTAATAAAGAAGAAAAGGGATCTGTTCTTAAAGTAAATAGATTTCGAGAAAAACCAAATCGTGAAACTGCATTAGAATATTTGAACGCGGGAAATTATTTTTGGAACGCCGGAATATTTGTATGGAAGGCAAAAGATTTAATAGAATCATTTAATACAAATGCTCCTGAAATAATTAATGTTCTTTCTCAAAATATAAGTAAATTAAATACAGCGGAAGAACAAGAATATATTAACCAAGTTTATCCTAAAACACCAAGTATTTCTGTTGATTATGCAATCCTTGAAAAGGCTAAAAATGTTTATACTATTCCATCTGATATTGGTTGGAGCGATTTAGGCACTTGGAATAGTTTACATGCATATTTACGAAAAGGTGAAAACGAAGTAATTAGCCTTGGCGCAAATACATATATTAAGGATTCAAAGAATTGTTTAGTAAGAACAGATAGTGATAAATTAGTTTTGATTAAAGGCTTAGATAATTATATTGTAGTTGACGAACCTGGTGGCCTTCTAATCTATCCAAAATCTGATGAACAAGAAGTAAAGACGGTATTGTCCAAAATAAAAAACAAGGAGATTTAAACCATGCGTATAGCTCTAGTAGCAAATTCTACATGGAATATTTATAATTTTCGACAGAACATTATAAATAAATTATTAGCAGAGGGACATGAAGTTACTGTTATCGCTCCAGTTGATGAATATTTGGATTACAAAGAAAAGTATCCTAATATAAAGCATTTTGGTATTAAAACTTTAGGTCGCGACAGTACAAATCCATTAAGAGATCTATTATTAATTGCAGAGTTAATAAGAAGGTACTCACAAGTAAAACCTGATTTAATAATTCACTATACTAATAAACCGAATATATACGGAGCAATTGCAGCACGAATTAAAAAAATAGATTCTATTGCAATTGTTACAGGATTAGGATATCCGTTTATTCATCAGGGATTTATTCAAAAAATAACATCATTTTTATATAAAGTTACAGCGCGTTTTCATAAAAAAGTCATTTTCGAAAATATTGCTGATAGAGAGTTGTTTGAGGAAAGAAATATAATTAAAGTAGGTCAGGGAATTAGTATTAAGGGTTGTGGTGTTGATATAAATTATTTCTCACCTTCTCAAAATGGGCATCATAGTAGTTCAATAATTTTCACTTTTATAGGTCGACTATTATATGATAAAGGAATTAGAGAGTTTGTAGAAGCCGCTCAAATAATTAAAGCACAAAACAATTCAATTAAATTCTGGGTAGTTGGTGATTTAGATCCTGATAATCCAGCGGCAATAGAAAAAGAAAAATTAGCTGATTGGGTAAATAAAGGGTTTATAGAATATCATGGCTTTCACAGAGATGTTAGAAAATTTGTTTCTCAAAGTAGTTGCATTGTTTTACCAAGTTACCGTGAGGCGATACCTAGAACAATTACTGAAGGTATGGCAATGGGCAAACCTGTGATTACAACTGATGTTGCTGGATGTAGGGAAGCTGTTGATGAAAATATTAACGGGTTTTTAGCTGAAGCAAAGAACAGTAACTCTTTAGCTGAGGCTATGAATAAGTTTATTGCTTTAAGCGCTGAAGAAGCGAAAAATATGGGTAATTACGGTAGACAAAAAGTATTAAATGAATTTGATGACCGTAAAATAGCCAACAATATATATGAGATTATTTCCAATCTCCCGTCTTAGTAATTCAACTAAGATTTTTCCATTTTTTATTTGGGGTTAAACCCCAAAATAGTTAATTACCATCATACTGAATTTCAATCATTTCACTTTCAGCTAAATTTGAACTCAAAGTGATTGTTTGTTTTTCACCTTTATAATTATATGATAATGCCATTGTATTTGGAGGATTTCTACCTTCATTAATTGCGTGCAATAATAAATAGTTTTTACCTTCAAGATTCATTTTAACTTTGATTTTAGTTGGTGCTCCTTCTAAAGAATAATTTTCTAAAATCCAGTCTCCATTAAAATTAATCGAAACAATATCTCCATCCTGAATCTTATAATCATATAAATCAATTTCAAAAACAGTAGTATCAATTTTAATTATTCTAGATGATTTTATAATTTCTCTGTCTTTTAGTTTAGTTGGAATTACTTTTATATTGTCATCAGAACTTGCAATTACATCATCATCAACTAATTTCTTAGGATAGATCACTTGGTAAAAATGTGGCTCTTCTGTTTTAAATAATACATTTAAATTTAAATCTTTAATTATTAAATTCATTTCATTAGCAAATCCACTACCATATCTATTTATTTGATTTACTAATACCGCATTATGATAATAATAGAATTTTCCATAGTATTTATATTCCTTAGGAACTTCAGCTGTTTCAATAAGAACTGATGTACTTGTTCTCATCAATTCCAATTTACTTATTATCCTATTCCAAGACCTTATATTTCTAGAACCTCGCATTTGAGCGACTTCATGTCCCTTTACATCTATTCCTTTTATTAATTTTATTTCCTGATTTAATTTACTTATTTGCCCAGGTAAAACTTCCTCTCTTTTATTTCTTACCGATCGTAATATATTCTTGGAAGCACTCCAACTGGTCTCCATAGATTTTACTATCTGGGACATTTCTTCATTCACAGAACCATAGTCTCTCGATAATTTAATTAATACAACTTCAAGTTTTGTTTGCTGCACATAAAATGCATCATATAAATCTGTCCCTTCTTCTAAAAATGTATATACCTTTCTTATGTTTTTTTCTTGAGTTAGATCATTTGCTGCAATAAAATTATCAATATCAAATCTTATTTGATTTATTCTTACTAATTTTTGGCGTAAGCCATCGATCAAATTATTTAAAGAACGACCATCAGTTGTAGGTAAATATTGACTGCCATCTTTTGCTATTGAATACCATTCCCATGGACTTATTTTATAAAACCAATCGTCTGGATCTTCAAAAATGTTTTTTGGTAAATCTTTGTTTCCAAAATTATTTATTTGATAACCTTCGAGGTCAACATATTTATTTAATTCTTGATTATAGTTTTCTAGTAAACGGTGGACAATTACCATGCCATGTACACTTTCATTTATAAAGCTTACATAGTTGTTAAGCGCTTGTATTGGAGTTGGCTTTGATGTATTCGCAACTAATTGTTGAATTGAAAACAATAGTACAAGTGCTGTTAAAACGGATAATCTCTTTATCATTATTATTTTTTGTACATCCCGGATTCTTCAATATGATTCATTACATCTTTTACTACTAGATATTGAATCGAAGATCCCTCTTTTATTTGTGACCGAATATACGAACTAGAGATTTGCATAAGAGGAGCTTCAAAAATTGAAACCTTTTCATGGCTTTGTAATTCTCCTAGATCGTAACTAGGTCTTCTATAAACGTAAATTTCATGTGCTTCTAGTATCTTTTCATAATTTTTCCATTTATGAAATGTTCCTAGATTGTCACCACCCATTATTAAAACGAATTCAAATTGAGGATGTTTCTCTTTTAAATAAGTTAAGGTGTCAACTGTATAAGAAGGTTTTGGTAAAGAGAACTCAATATTGCTTGATTGTATCAATGTATTATCACCAATAGCTAAATTTACAAGGTGTAATCTATCGTAATCTTTTGCTAGCGATGCTCTTTTTTTATGTGGATTTTGAGGACTGACAACCATCCACACTTTATCTAGTGTTGTATGCTGTGCCATATAATTAGCGATAATCATATGCCCAACATGTACAGGATTAAACGACCCGAAAAATAGACCTATTTTCATTTTAATAGCTTGCCATTAATGGCATTACAAGCATAAGTAAATCTTCATTTTCTTTTTGTTCGCTAGGTACCAATATACCAGGTCTATTCGGCGTTGACATTCTTATTTCTATTTCCGGAGTCCCCATTACACTTAGCATTTCGGCTAAGAATTTCACATTAAAACCAATGCTTAAAGCATCACCCACATATTCACAAGCCACTTGTTCTGTCGCTTCATTACTGAAGTCTAAATCTTGTGTAGATATAGTTAATGATTTTTCACTTAAATTGAAGACAGCTTGGTTCGTTGTCTTATTTGCATAAATATTAATTCTTTTAAGAGAATTAATTAAGTCAGTTCTATTGACTTTCAATATCTGGGGATTATCCAATGGAATTACAGAGTTATAATCAGGATATTTAGCATCAATAAGTCTACAAATTATTGTAGTACTATCGAATTCAAAGAATATGTTTTTTTGGTTGAACGATATTTTCACATCATCACCACTCGAAATAGAATTTTTCAATAGAGTTAATCCTTTTTTAGGAAGAATCATACTTGCCGTTTGATCACTTTCTATTCCACCAAATTGATATTTGACTAACTTATGAGCATCAGTTGCTACAAAAGTTACTGTATTGAAATCAATCTGCATATATACACCCATCATAGCTAGTCTAAGTTCATCGGAACTTGTAGCAAAAATAGTTTTTGTAATTGCGCTTTCTATTGTTTTTCCTGATAAAGAAAAGCTTTCAGTATCTTGATTTGTTGATGTTTCAGGGAATTCTTCTGGATTATCTCCTGCAAGTTTATATTTACCAAATGCTGTAGTAAGTTCAATCGCAAAATTCTCTGGATTAATATCAAAAGAAACAGGTTGTTCAGGTAGCGTTTTCATTGTTTCAATCAAGATTTTAGCTGGGATTGCTATTTTGATATCTTCTTCTGAAGATACGTTCATTGATGTAACAATTGTGTTTTCTAAATTAGTCGCCGTAATTTCTAAAGTTTCCCCTTTTATATCAAATAGAAAATCTTCAATAATTGGTAAAACTGCATTGGAACCAATTACACTACTTGAGGTATTCAAAATAGACGAAAGCTCAGACGAAGAAATAGTAAATTTCATGAAATACGGTTTTAAAATTTTGTAAACACAAATATACTACACTTAAGAGTATATTTCAATGCAAGTACTAATATTATATTAAGACTTCAACGTCTCAGTTGAAAAAATGACGATTAATATGCTCTAGCATTACTTTTTTCCATATAATTTATAAATGCTTTATTAACAACTCTGTTACCTCCTGGCGTTGGATAATTTCCACTAAAATACCAGTCACCATTATTGTTAGGACACGCTATATGCAAATCAGCAATGTTTTGATACATAATATCAACATCGGGTTTAATACCACTTGGAGTAAGAATTTTTGTTATTCTTTTAGAAATTTCGTCATAAGAATACAGATCATATAACTCTTTCACGTGATTAACAACCTCTTCGTCGGGCAAACCCTCTTGCGCTTTACATTTTTGATATACTGCATCAAGAATTTCTTCTTGATTGTTTTCTTCTATTAAATTTATTAATGCTTGAAAAGCACAGAAATCTTTCATTTTTGACATGTCAATTCCATAACAGTCTGGATATCTAATCTGTGGAGCTGATGATAAAATGATGATTTTTTTCGGTTTTAATCGAGCGAGTATTGAGATAATAGAGTCTCTTAAGGTTGTTCCTCTTACAATACTATCATCAATAAGAACAAGCGTATCTACTTCATTTTTTACAATACCATAAGTAACATCATACACAAGATTAACCATCTCACTACGAGAACTATCATCTGCTATAAATGTTCTCATTTTAGCATCTTTTACAGCTAACTTTTCAACACGAGGGTGAATTTTCATTATTTTTTCAAGCTCCTCAGGAGAAAGCTTTTTCCCTCGTTCAGCGATAGTTTTCACTTTCCATTTATCCAACTCTTCCTCAATTCCCTGAATCAAACCATAGAAAGATGTTTCAGCGGTATTCGGAATAAAAGAGAAAATGGTGTTTTTCATATCGTAATCAATTGCCTCCATAACTCGTGGAGCAAGCAATCTTCCTAAGTGTTTTCTTTCCAGATAAATATCTCTATCTGTTCCTCTCGCAAAGTATATTCTTTCAAAAGAACATGCAGTCCTCTCTTTTTGATCTTTACATTGCGGAATATAAACGTTTCCATTTTTCTTGACGATAAGAGCATGTCCTCTTTCAAGTTCTTTTACTTCACTAATATGAACATTAAAAGCTGTTTGTATAGCTGGTCTTTCTGATGCTGCAACCACTACCTCATCATCTTGGTAATAATAACAAGGTCGAATACCTGAAGGATCACGAAAAACAAATGCATCTCCATGACCAATCATTCCCGCCATAATATATCCACCATCAAACTTTCTTGCAGATCGTTGTAAAATCCTCTGAACATCAAGATTTTCAGCTATCTTTTTATTTATATCAATATTTGAAAATCCATCGGGTTTAAACCAATTAAAATTTCTTTGAACTTCGTCATCAAGGAAATGACCAATCTTTTCTAAAACAGTGACGGTATCACTTTTTTCTTTTGGGTTTTGCCCAAAGGAAATAAGTTCTTGGAAGAGCTCTTCCATGTTAGTCATATTAAAATTACCGGCTAATACAAGGTTCCTGCTTATCCAGTTGTTGGATCTTAGGAAAGGGTGACACGTTTCTATCGTATTAACTCCATGAGTTCCATATCTTAAATGACCTAATAAAAGCTCACCGATGTAGGGACGATTGTACTTCATCCATTTCGTATCCTCTAGCTGTTCTTGGCTCAAATCCTGAAAGTGAGACATCACTCCATCAAAAACATCCTTTAAATATTGAGGACTTATACTTCTCTTTCTCGAAATATAACGATGGCCTGGTGGCATGTCGAGTTTTATGGTTGCAATACCTGCTCCATCTTGACCTCTATTTCTTTGCTTTTGCAAAAGAAGTTGAAGTTTATTTAACCCGTAAAGATTAGTACCGTACTTTTCTTTATAGAATTCTAGTGGTTTCAGTAAACGTATAAATGCCAGCCCGCATTCGTGTTTTATGTGATCACTCATATTTGTACCCTGTGATTAGTGGTTCTAAGGAAACGCAAATTTACAATTACTAAAGCATATTAGATAAGATAATTAGGTTTTATGTAAACTTAAAGATATATACGCCACTAATTTTTCTAAAAGGCGTACTTTTCGTTAAGTAAATAAAGCATAGAATGTATTGAACGACACGTTCTCAAAATATTATTATTATTTATAGATTTTTGAGGTGTTTCCAAATTCATT
>CAYOIL010000158.1:0-9153 GCA_964403985.1 uncultured Saprospiraceae bacterium | reverse complement strand
ATATAGATTTGCCTTTCGAACAATTCGTAAATAAATACGTAGATTCTGATAAAAGTCTGAATCTCAGATATTTCTTTGTTAGAAAAGTAATGTTTGTAAAATATGCTCAAGCATTTGTTGCAATTCCTGGTGGATTCGGAACTCTAGATGAATTATTCGAAGTATTGACATTAATTCAAACGAATAAAATTTCAAAAGTACCTGTGATATTAGTGGGTACGGAATTTTGGGGAGGAATGAGAGAATGGATTCAGAAAGTTATGCTTGAAAAATACGGAAATGTATCTCCTAAGGATATGGATCTCATTCCAATTGTTGATGATCCTGAGGAAGTTGTAAAAATAATACATGACTTTTACGAAGATAAGACACACATTCTTAAGCCTAATTACAATATGGATAGATAGTGAACTATTAAAGCTTCAAATATATTATACTTATAAATGGTATTGTAATGGCATCAGAACTTCATGTGAAAAGGAATAAAGCATTGCATCTTAGGTTATTTATCGTTTCCTTAGTAGGTGCCATAGTTTCTATTTTTTATTATATAGAGAAATTATCAAACTCATCATTAATGTTGATGATTGTAACTTCATTAATCGCTGTGTTTTTTCTTTTTGTAATATTTACTTCATCGAAAATGTTGTTAAACACCAAGCCTGCTTTGAGTATAACAAATGAAGGTTTGATCGATTCTATTTCACTGGCTTCAGCTGGCAGTATACCTTGGAAAGAGATTAAAAGTGTCAAATTGGAACATTACATAAATTCCAAGCAAATTTTAATCGGATTACATCACCCAGAAAAGATCATTTCGAAGCTAGGTTATATGAAACGAAAAATGGTTAATCAGCAATTGGTTGATACAGGTGCAGTGATTGTAATTAATCCTAAAATGATAAAAGGAAAACCCCAAGATATCGTTAATAAAATAAAAAGAAGAGCAAGGATTTAATCTCTTATCTTTTTTGGGTTTAACCCAAAACCTCATATAAATTAAAAGTAGATATCCTCATATTGAGTAAGCAAGCAACATTTATCATAAATTATATTTCTTCATGCGAAAAGCAGTTCAAATATTATAAAATGTTGGCGGATAAAAGTATGGCTTCATTATCCAATGATCAGTTGTTTTCTACTGAATACTCTTCAATATGTTCCAAAGAATTAAATAGTGTAGCTGTAATTGCTAAGCATATTGCTGGGAATTTAAAGTCAAGGTGGACAGATGTCTTTTCTACAGATGGAGAAAAAGAATGGAGAGAACGAGATAAGGAGTTTGTAGACGAAGACTGGTCACGTGAACAATTGATGGCCTATTGGGAAGAGGCATGGGTTGTATTATTTGGTCTTATAGAATCTTTGGATGAATTTAAATTTGATCAAGTGATTTATATCAGAAATATGGGACATACATTGGTTGAAGCTATGAACCGTCAGTTAGCTCATTATTCTTATCATATTGGACAAATAGTTTCTATTAGTAAACAAATCAAAGGTGAAAGCTGGCAAAGTCTAAGTATTCCTAGAGGGGAGTCCATGATATACAACAAGGGAAAATTTTCCAAACCCAAAGTTAAAAAGCATTTTACTGAGGATTTGTAAATGATTCATTTTCAATATCCACATCTAAATAAGTAAAATTCTTCTTCTAGAATATCACGCAAGATAAGTTTATTACTAGTTATTTTTAGCAGCTTCTTTAGCGGCTTCTCTTTCAGCGATTTTTTTAAGTCGTGCAGCTTCTTCTATAAGGTAAGATTTTTGAAAGTCTTTTATATGTTTAGGCATCTCGTCATAGCGAAGTGGGCTTGCTTTAACCTTCTTTTTACCTACATCTTTTCTAGATGTTTTCTTTCTTTTCTTGGTTCTATCCTTAGACATATCTTTTGGAATACTGTACTTTTTTCTGAATTCTCTACTTTTACCAAATATGTAAGGTGCATATTCAAGATATTGATCAGAACTTATTCTAATTGCTGGATTTTCTCCTACTTTGATGAAATAATACGCTTCATATTCTACATAATTAACTCTATCTCTCGCTAGTTCATCAGTTAATTCTCCAAGTGGAGCTACTTGAGTTCCTCCATAATCAAAGTTGGGAGACACATATACTTTAAGGAATTCACCTAAAGTATCATTCACTAATTGCAATAAGTAATAGTCTTCTCTATTTTTACCAGAGAAAGGCGTTCCTTGAGAGTTGTCAATGTCAACTCTTTCATATATTAGTCTTTCTGTTTTTGTAGAATTTTCAAAGACATCAACATATTCTGCATTTTCTTCATCCTCATCATCTTCTTCTTCGTCCTCTTCCATGTTTTTTGAAAACCATGTCGATTCATCACCTCTTGAAATTTCAATATATAGAACTTCTTCAGGATCAAGTTCTACTTCGTTTCCATTTTCATCTATCAAATAAAATACATCAGGTTCTTCTATATCCTTAGCTGCTTCAGTGTTAAAAGTGTAAGTTGCTTCTGAACTGTCGACTGACATAACTATAACTTTTTCAGCAGCACTAAAAATTCCTTTAGATGCAGATGCAAACTTTTGGCCATTAATATTAAGTGAGAAAGAAAGAAATGTGATTAGAAGAAGAGATAATCTTATCATGATATTCTATTTATAATAAAAAAGGTTTGTCTTAAAAGAAGAACGTATTTTCAAACATAACAATTACAATTGTTAGAATATTGTTCCTTTAAGACAAACCTTGAATGTTAAATTAAACTAAAAATTAGACAACTAATCTTAGAGGTTGTTCTAACATAGATCGGAATGTTTGTAAAAATTGAGCTCCTAAAGCTCCATCTACTACTCTATGATCACACGAAAGTGTTACTTTCATAGTATTACCGACCACTATTTGCCCATCTTTTACAACCGGTTTTTGAATAATGCCTCCTACAGCCATAATACATGAATCAGGCGGATTAATTATTGCTGTAAATTCATCAATCCCAAACATTCCTAAGTTTGAAATTGTAAATGTATTTCCAGTCATTTCGTCCATTGATAATTTCTTCTCTTTAGCTTTACCAGCTAGTTCTTTTACTTCAGCATTGATCATGCTTAAAGTCTTCAGGTCTGTGTCTTTAACAACTGGAACCAAAAGTCCATCTGTCACAGCAACTGCAACTCCAATATGAATATCACTATGATAGGTTATTTTATCTCCGAACCAACTTGAGTTTATTTCAGGATGTTTTCTTAAAGACATTGCTGCAGCTTTTACAACTAAGTCATTGAAAGAAATTCTAACATCTCCTACTGCATTGATTTCTTTACGTGCCTTCTTTGCATTATCCATATCAATTTCTATCGTAAGATAAAAATGAGGAGCACCAAATTTAGATTCGCTTAATCTTCTAGCTATGGTTTTTCTCATTTGACTTAAAGGTACATCACCAAATTGAAAATCAGATTGAGGTTTTAATCCTTGTTTGCTAGAAGCGTTTTGAGTATCACCACCATTATTTATATACTCTTCGACATCTTTTTTAACGATTCTTCCGTTTTCTCCTGAGCCAGAAATATTAGATATATTAATACCAGCTTCTTTTGCGATAGATTTGGCTAAAGGGCTAGCTTTAATTCTACTATCGGATGTTGATTGACTAGGAGTGGGCACTGAAGCTGGTGCTGCTTTTGGTGTTGGATTATGTGATTCAACAGCTACAGGTTTTTCAGCTTTTGGCTCTTCTTTGGGTTCTTCTTTAGATGGAGAGTTATCTTGTTCTGCAGCAAGAGCGGCTTTGAAATCTTCACCTTTTTCACCAATAACGGCTAGAATTCCATTAACTTCAATAGGACCTTCCTTTACACCTATGTAAAGTAAATATCCTTCATGAAAACTTTCTAATTCCATTGTTGCTTTGTCCGTTTCTACTTCTGCAAGCACATCTCCAGGGGCAACTTTGTCGCCTACTTTAGCGATCCACCCTACGATGTTTCCTTCTTCCATAGTGTCGCTCATTCGCGGCATTCTGATTACTTCAGCCATAAACTATTTATATTGTGATGTTATTATTACAGCAAATTTAGCTGTTAGTTTAACTTATATTACTTTAATTTTCGATTTATTAAATCGAGTGCGAATATAATAATGCTTTTGCCAAAAAATTGTACCTAGAGCAATTAATTACACTAGAGATTCAAATTTGTATAAAAATGTACAACAAATGAAAGAGCACTTTTGGGCTTAAAGCCCAAAATTTATAAAAGATTATCGTTTCTTTGTAGAGATTAAAAATAAAATATGAAGTTTTCTTCTAAGCTAATTGAGGAAGCAGTTGATGTTTTCTCTCAACTTCCAAGTATAGGTAAAAAATCTGCTTTACGTTTGGTTTTACATATGGTCAATAGGGATAAAGTATTCACAAAAGAATTTACCTCAGCTCTCCAAAATTTGCGCGAAAACATAAGAGAGTGCAAGCATTGTTATAATTTAAGTGATGAAGATGTTTGTAATATTTGTAAAGATCCGCATAGAATTAAAAATGTACTTTGTGTAGTTGAATCTATAAGGGATGTCATGGCTATTGAAGGAACAGGGCAATTTTCAGGTAAATATCATGTTTTAGGAGGAGTAATTTCACCTTTGGAAGGTGTAGGTCCAGATCAATTCACTGTTGATGAATTAGTTATGCGTGTGAAAAATGAAGAAATAGAAGAACTAATTATGGCAATTTCTCCTACAATAGATGGAGAAACGACAATTTATTATTTGTCTAAAAAGATAGAAGAAACCGGTGTTAAAATAAGTACAATTGCAAGAGGGATTTCTTTTGGAGGTGAACTTGAATATGCCGATGGATTGACTTTAGGTAAGTCTATTTCTTCTAGACTTCCCTATCAAATTAATCAGGAAATGTAATCTATGCAATTTGATATCAGCATAGTTATAGTCAATTATAATGTACGCCACTTTTTGCAGCAATCTTTGGAGTCTGTTGAAAGAGCTACGGTTAACTTAAATGTTGAAACTTGGGTAGTTGATAATAATTCAATAGATGATTCTGTGTCTATGGTAAAGGAATCATTTCCTTCTGTAAAATTAATAGAGAATAAAGATAATCCAGGGTTTTCAATTGCAAATAATCAAGCAATCAAACGAAGTAATGCTAAGTATGTGTTGCTATTAAATCCAGATACAGTTCTTCAAGAAGATACTTTACAGTTTTGTTTAGATTTTATGAATGCCAATGTGGATTGCGGTGCAGTAGGTGCTAAGATGATAGATGGAAGTGGGAACTTTTTACCAGAAAGTAAAAGAGGATTTCCATCTCCTTGGGTTTCATTTTGTAAAGCACTAGGGCTTTCTTCGATGTTTCCAAAATCAAAACTCTTTAATACTTACCATCTCGGTTTTTTAGATGAAAATGAAGTAAACGAAGTTGATGTACTATGTGGTGCGTTTATGTTTATGCGAAAAACAGTATTAGATCAAGTGGGATTACTGGATGAAGCTTTTTTTATGTACGGTGAAGATATTGATTTAAGTTATCGTATAAAGAAAGCCGGTCATAAAATATTTTATTTGCCAGAAACTCAATTGATTCATTTTAAAGGGGAATCGACAAAAAAAACGAGTATAAATTATGTTAGAGTTTTTTATCAGGCAATGATAATATTTGTGAAGAAACACTTTTCTGGTAGGGGAGCGGGGCTTTTACTTTTATTATTAAATGTAGCTATAATAGGACGTGGAACTTTAAGTATCTTAAGAAGATTTATAAGTCGTTTTATATTTCAATTAGCAGATTTTATATTAATTTATGGAGGACTTATACTTTTGAAAAATGTATGGGAAAGCTTTTATTTCAAAGATTCGAGCTATTTTTCTGATAAAGTTTATATTTATTTATTGGTAATTAGTTTGGTTTATATTTTTGTCAATCAGATTGTAGGCGTATATAGAAGGTATTATAAGATAGGGCAATTAATTAGATCGATTTTAACATCATTAGTATTACTGTTAGCAGTTTACGGTTTATTGCCTGTAGAATTTCGTTTTTCTAGGGCGATGATATTATTTTCAGGCATTTGGTCAATGTTGATTGTTTTGCTTTTGAGGTTTGTTTATAGCTATGCTAAGAATGGGGATTTTCGAATAGGTAAAGAAAAGATTAAGCGTATTTTTCTTTTTGGGTCCCAACCCGAAATAAAACGAGTAGAAAGGCTGTTGGAAGCAACATTAATGAAATTTGAGATTAAAGGAAGAATTTCTCCAACAGAAGACTATGACTCAACTTATTATGATGGAAATTTTAGTAAGGTGATGCAATTAGCTGCTATGGAGAGGGTTAATGAGTTTGTTTTTTGTATGCGCGATTTAAAATGGGAGAATGTTATGAAATTAATGCGCGATTCTTCTAAAGAAATTGAGTATAAAATGGTTGGCGATGAGCATTTAAGTATTTTGGGAAGCAAGTCTAAAAATTCTAGTGGTGAATTATATTCAGTTCAATTTGAGTATAATCTGAACAAAAGAAATGAGAGGATAAAGAAGAGGTTGTTGGATATAATTATTTCGATTCTAGTCTTTTTACTGTTTCCAATTACAATGTGTTTTTTCTTGATAAAAAAAGATGTGAAGATAAGTGAATCATTTTCCAAACTATGGATGGTTTTAATAGGGAAGAGAACAATTGTAGGTTACAGGATGCCTGATATTGATATTAGTGATTTGCCGTATATAAAGGATTCTATTATTAAAATTGGACCTAAAAGATTATCAGATCAAAATTTGATACATCGGGCAAATACTATATATGCAAAGGAATATAGCGTGTGGAGAGATGTTGAATTAATAATAACAAGAATATTATCATGAGTTTATTGGATAAAATAAAAGTTTTAGCAAATGAATATAAAGAAGAAATCATAGAGATAAGACGGCATTTGCATGCAAATCCAGAGTTATCTTATGAAGAATATAAAACAGGGGAATTTATAGCTAAAACACTGGAAGGGTGGGGGATAGATTATGATTATCCAATTGCAGGAAATGGGGTTGTGGTGTTAATACAGGGTTCACAAGAAGGAGAGGTTAGGGCAATCAGAGCTGATATTGATGCATTGCCAATTGTTGAACAAAATGAAGTTAGTTATAAAAGTAAAAATGAAGGAGTAATGCATGCGTGTGGTCATGATGTTCACACATCATGTGTATTGGGTGCTGCTCGTATTTTGCATGAAACTAGATCTGAATGGGGTGGACAAATTAAGGTTTTATTTCAGCCAGCGGAAGAGAAATTACCAGGAGGTGCATCTATTATGATTAAAGAGGGAGTTTTAAAGAATCCAGATGTAGAATATATTATTGGACAGCATGTCCATCCGCCGCTAGAAGTAGGGAAGGTAGGGGTTAAAAGTGGTGAATATATGGCTTCAGCAGATGAGATTTACTTGACGGTAAAAGGAAAAGGAGGTCATGCAGCACTGCCGCAAAATGTCATTGATCCAATAATAATAAGTTCAAATATATTGATGTCCCTTCAACAAGTGATATCAAGAAAGTCAATTCCAAACGTTCCCAATGTATTATCATTTGGTAAAATAAATAGTGTAGGAGGTGCGACTAATATTATTCCGAGTGAAGTAAGAATAGAAGGAACTTTTCGTACGATGAATGAAGAGTGGCGAAAAGAAGCACATGAACATATAAGGATTATTGCAGTAAAAACTGCCGAAGCCATGGGAGGTATATGTGAAGTTGATATAAAAGTGGGTTATCCAAGTTTGTATAATAATGAAGGACTAACGGATAAGTTTCGGCATAAGTCGATAGAATATTTAGGAAAAGAAAATGTGATTACTTTACCGTTACGAATGACTGCGGAAGATTTTGCGTACTATGGTCATGAGGTAAAAGGGTGCTTTTACAGATTAGGAACAGGGAATAAGGAAAAGGGAATTACTTCAGCAGTGCATACGCCTACTTTTGATGTTGATGAGGACAGTTTGGAGATCGGGATGGGTGTTATGGCTTGGGTTGTGGTGTAGGAGGGTAGAGTTTATCAAGTTTAATGCTACTAATCTTGTAAGTCCAATATTTATAAGCTTCACAGCCCATTTTTGTGCACGAAATTTACTCCAGTTTGTAATCTTTGAGTGTATCCTATTTTTTTCAAAACTCTTATTGCTTTGTGATTCAATTGATCCATTTGATAGATACGAATCATACTCTTCTCTACTGTCAAAGTAATATTTTTTATAACTATGCTTAACCAATACTCCTTCTCTTCCACGAAGTTTATTGATTGTCCGGACAAAAATTGACTTGAAAATTCTCATTTTCTCACTTATTATTCTCCATGGTTCTTTCAGTAAAATCGCTTTGATTTGTTTGTTTTTACCTTCGCAATCTTTTATGTAATTTTTCTTCAATGTCCTTCTCTGCTTGACTCTAACTAAAATTTGATATCCATTTACGTCAACAAAGATCTTATGAATATCAACAAACTTTTTTAAATTATTTTTTAATAGTCTCTTGAAAATTGAGATTTCTTGTTCTGTATCGAAAAAAATAGAATTTGATGCGCTTAAGCTTTCAAATAAGTAAAAATTCCCTGGTTTTAATTTATGTGTGTTTTTCATTATTCTAATTTCCTATTAGTGTAATGAAACTCAGTTTTGTCACTAAAAAATCAAACTTTTTTATAAATATTTTTGAAAGCTATATTATACAGTAGTTTCAGAGGATTAAAAAAACTAAAACACATTAAAATAAATTACTATGTGTTAGATTTATAGTGAATTTTATATCAGCTAATGAAGAATACAACTATGAGAATACATTTCTTTTATAAATCTATTTTTTTAGTGCTACCAAATTCTAGAACACCCATACCACATACCTCTCCCTCTTTTTCTTTACCCCTTTCTCTTCCTCCTCAATTTCGCTAACCCTACTTTTATCTTGTCATAACTATATTCCCCACCCAAAGCATCATATAACTTTTTTAATCCCTTTTCTTCTCCCATCCCTTCCCACGCTTTTCCTATCTCTCCAACCTCTTTCTCGCTTACAAAACCCCTAAAATCTATGTTCTCTCCCTTCTCATAGGAATCAACCAAATGACTCAATATCGTGCCCGCACCAAGCTCCCTTTCTCGCGATATTTCTTCTATACTCTTACC
>CAYOIL010000157.1:7046-9290 GCA_964403985.1 uncultured Saprospiraceae bacterium | reverse complement strand
CTTGAATTAGCCAAACCTTACTCCACCACCAATCTATACGCCTCCACCCCAATCGCATATCCATAAATCACCCCCTCATCATCTTGATAAATCCTAACCTTATTAACCCCTGGTCCAAGGCTATTTGCATTCCATGTTTTACCACCATCTCTGGTTTCATAACCACGATAATAAGTACCTATATAACCATGCTTTTCATTCACAAATCCAACACCAAAGGATCTAGCTTTATGATCTTTTACAAAATCATATTCCTTCCAGGTTTTCCCTCCATTAGTAGTTTTTATAAAATGTTGTTGATTGACTAAAGTATCGGGGTTATAAGATTGGATAGTACCGTAACCTATATTACGAGTAGGGAAGGAGACCTTCCAAACATTTTCATAAGGACGTTTTGATTGATAAGCTTTCTGCCAGGTGTTTCCGCCATCACTAGTCCTTAAGATTAAGGCATTTCCTTCTGCAGTGTTTTCAGAATTGGCAGCAGCAACAACTCCTTCTTTTTTATTAAACATTTTTATGTCAAAAAGCATTTTACAATCTTGCATCATACTTTTCGAGGTCCAAGTATTTCCATTGTCATTAGATACCATAAAATTGGCAGGGCTGCCAACGCGGCCAACAGCAAAAATATGATAATTGTATTTTATTTGACCTTGATAAATCACTTGTTCTTTTACTATGTCTATTCCACACAAGCCTTTTACATAAGGGCCTTTGTAAGGAACTGGACTCCAAGTTTTACCCCCATCTTTAGTCCCATATAAAGGAATGGAATCGGTCACACCTGGATAATAGTCAGTGCCAACGGTGCCAGCGAATCCAATATCTTTATTAATAAAAGCAATGCATCGAAAAAATGTACCTTTCTTTTCTAATTGTTTGGTCCAAGTTTCGCCTCCATTATTAGTGTGAAATATATTTCCATATCCATTGATGTACCAACCATTTGATTTATCTACGAAAACTATATCATCTTGTTTGCCTCTGTAGGCTTCTGTTTCCATTTTTGTCCATGTCAATTTTTCATCGCTGACATAATTGGAGAGATTTTTTTGAGAACTACAGGAATTAAAAATAATAAAAAATGTTAGAATGCTAAATAAGGCTAAGTAGTATTTCATCTTGAATAAATTGTGTTAGGAATTAGTTTGGCTTAGCCATGAGAATTAATTTAAGCATTTCTATTCCTTCGATTTTTGTTCTTGTTGGTACTCCTTAAAAAGTAATTCGTCAGGAATTGGATTATCAGGATCTTCCGTGATAAAGGTGGTGCCGGCGATCCACCAACGATCATTTAAATATACCAGTTGATAACTATTGATGCCTCTTTTTTCATACGTGCCTAATAAGTTTTTGGCAGTGTAGGCCTGGAAGACATTGGCTAGACCATTGTATTCATTGACAGTTAGGCCAATGGAGAATTCTAAAAATCCATCTCTTTTAAACAGAGGGCCTGTGTAACGAATAAACTCTTCAATGTTCATGGCCTTAACTTGACTCCGTGGCGGTACATTTGGGTTAATGGATATTTTCTGAGCTGCAGGAAGAAATAAATAGCGATAAGTGTCCCAGTCTCTTTTTTCATCAATTGGCCCAGAAAGAATTTCTAGCATTTTATTTGTAATTCCTTCTATGCTTTTTACAAAAGTACTGTCTTTAGCTTTTACCTGATGTAATTGGAATGTACTGAAAAAAAGGACAATTAATAATGTTCTAGTCCAACTAGTTTTTAATTTTAATTTTTGCTTCAACATTTGTTTTTTCTTTACAGTTGTCAATAATTTTATTTAATGTCGAAGACAATTGTGAAAGATCCTTTAAACTTATCCCACCTAATGCAGTTTTTCTATTTTGTAAAATAGTTGGCGCTAATAATTTTATAGCTCTTTTACCTTTAGCTGAAATTTTTAAAATAATCCTTCTTTTGTCTCCTTTACTTTGCTTTCGAAGTAAATAGTTTTTATTAACCATGAGTCCAACTATCCGAGTAATAGAAGCATGGTCTTTGAAAACCAAATTTGCAATTTTAGATTGCGAAAGTTCTGGTTGGTCATCAAGAATCATTAATATTAAAGCTTGATCAACAGTGATGTCAGGAATGATTTTACTAATATTTTCTTGACAAAGTTTTCTGTAAACCTTAATGGCTTGTTCAATAGAATATAAAACAGTTGTGGTTGGAGTATCGAATTTCATATAATGAATTAAATCAATATACTTGATATGTCAAATACTTTTGTA
>CAYOIL010000157.1:0-7036 GCA_964403985.1 uncultured Saprospiraceae bacterium | reverse complement strand
AATTTCATGTAGTGAGTTAAAACAAATACTTGATATATCAAATACTTATGTAAGTATATGGAAAATTGATTTCAAAGTCAAGTATTTTATTTTTATTCTCAAAAATGAGTTTTTAAGTTTATGAAGTATTTATTTATGAATGCCTTTATCTAAGGTCCACTTTAGTGAACTTTGGACTTGGAACTTCGAACTAAAAAGCCCCCATCAAAATTGACGGGGGCTTTAGTATTCAACTTTCTAGTTTCTTATTCAGGACATCCTACGTTCTGAATCCTAATTGTAGGAGCGAAACCACTTACCGTTAAGGGCTCAATAACTTTAACCTTAGGCGCTCTAAACTTAATGTCTGCATTTGATGGAATCGTCAATCCATCTCCAAGAATGATTTCATCATTCGCATAGTAGATGCCATCAATCATTTTGTTTTCTAAAGTCAATATATTTGGACTGAAACAGTTATCGCAGAAATCCGAAGTTCCATCTCCATCTTCATCACTGAATTGGAATGGGCTAGATACCCAATTAGAACTTATTCCAGATCTTTCAAAGTTAACTAAGGTTCCAATATGTCCATTTCCAGTAAAATCGTGAATCGTATCTCTACTTAAGTTATTCCCTTCAGGTAAACCATAATTGAAATTGTAATATGCAATTAAACCTTCTTCTGAACCCGTTCTTTCAAAGTGCATATTTTCTTGAATTTGTGCTGGCGTTCTTATATGATCCCAAAATCTTAGGTCATCTATTTGTCCTTCGTAAGGAAGATCTTCTGTAGACACATCACCTATCACTATATTTGCATCATAATTTGTACCCATGGAAATTGATATGGGTCCCTCTGATTCACCATTAACGAGGATTTCAGCGCTATTGCCATTGAAAGTAACTGCTATGTGGGTCCATGTATTAATTGGTATTGTTCTAGGATCTTGATAATAACTAATATTTAAGAATTCTAGAACAAGGTTTGTGCCAGTAATTCCCACCAAAAAATTATCCCCTGTACTAGTATAAATCTCAGATGAAACAATGGCACGATAATTTGGATCATCAATGTTCTTGATCCATGCTTCAATGGTGACTTGATTAGAAGTACTTGGAACCATAGTTAGATCGAGGGGGATTTCAATACGAGGTTTTTGAATTGATCCTAGATCCGTAAAATCCATGGCTACATTAACCGTGTCAATGGTAATTGGACAAGATTTACAAAGAGCTAATGAATCATTTTCACTAATCACTACCAATGGTAACGAATCTGTTACCCAATTGGATACAAAACCATTTTGATCAAAATTATATAATAAGGCATCATTGTTATAAATAGATAGATCGTTGAGAGCAGTAATTCCAAGATTTGACCCTCCAGGTGTTCCTTCATTGAAGTTGAAGTAAGTAACTAAATTGCCCTCCGAACCATACAATTCTCTATCCATGTAAGTGTTAATTTGATCTTCAGTTCTAGCAGTATTCCAAATTCTAACTTCTTCGATTTGACCATTTAAAGGATCAATAGCATCCTGTCTCGCAGCTCCTATTCTAATGGGTAAGTCCACTAGACTATCATTGATAATTGAATTTGCGGTTTTATCTAGTATCCCATTAAAATAGATATGAACCTGATTAGAGTCCATAACCACAGCTACATGAGTCCAAATATTTTCTGGTATGTTATTATTAGAAATTATAACGTTCGTGTTATTTGGTAAAACCCTAAGTTTTAATTCGCCAGCAACTTCAGTAATATCAATTTGATAATTAAAATTTGGTCCTGGGTAAATCCCTTCCCATGAAGAAAATAAAGCGTTCATTGGGCTGCCCATTTTAGTCTTTATCCAAGTTTCAAAAGTATATTTTCCATCAAAATTAAATATTGGATTATGTGGAATTTCAATCTGATCATTGATACCATCAAAATCTAATCCTATATTATTTTCTTGAGTTAATATAATTTTATCATTAAAATCGCCGAAAGGAACGCAATCACAATCATCTGGAAGACCACCCAAGTCAGAATCTGCTAAATCATTTCCTCCATGGCATCTATCTTTTGTATCTGGAATACCATCAAAATCAGAATCTGGTTCTTGTACAAGGAATTGCCATTTAACTGTATCTGGTCTTTCGTTACCATACAAGTCTTCTACATTAATCAAACCTACTTCAAAATTAACATTGAACAAAAGACTAATATCGTTCCCAGGTACTACTCTTATTTCATTTCCATCTAATACAATGCTTGCAGGATAAAAGGTGCTATCAGGAACAGACATTAAGTAATAATCACCAACTTGAGGATGAATTACGTCTTCATTAAAGATGACAGACAAATCAGGATCATCCGCAGATAAATCACTCAAAGGTCTTGGAGATCCAAATACCAAAGGATAGTTCCTATTGATTGATCCAGTAGTTCTGTTTGAATAAGAATATAGAACATTTGCTCCCACACCACACTGGAGTCTGAATCTAATAACGTAATTACCATCTGGAATTGATGAAGGTATATCCCATGCAGATGTTGTACTTCCAACAAGTAGTTCCGCTTTTGTTTTTGAAACCGCTGAAGTAGTCCAGGCAACAGAATCTATTGGGCTGTATTGCAAGGTAATATTTTCGAAATCGATGTCTAAATCGTAACCACTCATTGTTACTAATAATTCATTATTATCATCTCCATTAATCTCCCAATTGTCTAATGGAGCGGACATATCAATGTTGCTACATGGACTATCAAAAAAGGCAGAAATATTGAAAGTATAGACCTCAGAAGCAGTAGTATAACTATTGTAGCAAGCAGGATAAAGATAAAATTGTATTCCTTCAAAGTCGTATTGATTTAAACCATTGGGCCTAACCACCTTAAGGAAATTGTCTTGCTCAGTTAATCCCACACCTAAAGCGAGTGTAATTGGATCCGTAAAATTATTAGATCCTCTAAATACCTCCGCACCTCCAGTGGAGAGTTGATCTAATTCTAATTTAAAGGATCTACCTTCCCCGGTTTCACTAAAATTGAAGAAATTGACATCATAAAAGGCTTGATTAATTCCAGCAGGAAGCACCTGGATAGCATTCGTTGCTTCGGCTGTCATTAGATCTCTTTTTGCTGTTGGTGCTTCCCATGGACAAGAAGATCTGCCAGCCCTTAATTTGAAAACAGGGGTCGCAAATACTGGATCTACTCCAATGTCCATTGTAAATACATCACCTACATTTGCATCATCTACCCAATATTCTGTAGTTGTAGTCGTAGATGTAGTAGTAGATGAAGCTCGACCAATTTCGGTTTTGAAATTTACGGTTACACCACCTTCTATGACTATACCAGGGGCTTTTAATTTCAACTCTGCTGCAACTGAGGCATCTATCACTACTTGTGATTCAAATGATTCAGTACCTGAATTTGTTTCTTCCACACTTACTCCAAACGTGCCTAACGCTCCATCAAAAGAGTAATTACTACTATTGCGTAAAGCTCTTTTTTTCAATTTTTCATTTAATTGAAGAATTTGTTTCCATGAAAAAATATCATTTTCTTTTTGCCTTTTTATAGCAGGGTCAGATGTTTGTGATACAACTAATTCCAATTGCGGAATCAAAGTATTTCTAATATGTCCATCTGTATATACATAAGTGGTTGCGAATGAATCAGGATTTAATAAAAGGGTAGTGTCATTATATATGCGACATTCTTGCGCATCCAATTTTAATTCATCTGCAATGGCATATATGAAATTATAGGATGCCCCAGCATACACATCTCCTTTCTCTCCAATTACATTGCTATCATCGGAAGTTTTAAATATTTGAGTGGTTGAAATTTCATAAACTTCTTCTTCACTTGTTGTTTTAGAACCATTGACCCCAAATGAGGCGCCGATAGTTGTCTCTCCCTCAATACCAAAGAAACTAAATGCTGGGCCTGCTTTCAAATAAGCTTCTATTCCACCTCCTAATAATAAAGAATGGCTATGGGATATAGTTAATGTATTATTTGTTGACCATTGACTATAACTCTGATCTCCATAAGGATCTCTTAAAATTAAAAATGGCATGATGGTTGGCGCTGAGGTAATGAATTCAGAGCCTCTTTGTCTTGTACCTGTTACAATGCCTTTATAAGTTGAAGTAACTACTTCTTCACCAATATAAGCTGTGAAAGTAGTGGTCTTTGAATAATCACCAGCGAAATTTGGATCACCAGGTAGTATGGTATAATATGCATATCCATTTTGGATGTAAACAGTGTCCTCAACCGGCCCTGTTGTTAATAAGCCAGAAATATTATCACTAATAACAACATATCCAGTATCAATTAAGCAATGCAGGCCTTCTGTGAATTTTAATCGAGCTACGTATGGTGTTTTCTGTTTTAAAATAGGTATTGCAATGGCCCCACAATGTGGAGAAGGTAGATTTGCAATTTCTGTTTTGATTGGTCTCCGATACGTGAAATTATTGGTAATAGTACTATCTACTATTAAGGTATCTGGACCGCCGAAACCTGAAACCACAACGCCTTCATCCATTAGTCCTGAGTTAGGGCTTAAGTTGATTCCGGTTACCTCCAAATGTATTTCACCACTAGGTACTTCTATTTCATAATATCCATTTACATCCGTCTGGATGGTTTTAATCACACATTGATTAGAATTTCGCACCTCTAAGCTTGCTTGGCCAATAAATTCGGTGCATCCTGCACCCACAAAACCTTTTAGGGTATCTTTTTTTGTATATGTAAAATTAACTCCATTAATGTCATCTTCTATTACATTAACTATCATCACTGAATCAGCAATGTTTCCCAATAAAGTGTTTGCTTTAAGGTAGTATGTTTTATTCCCTTCAGGAATCACAATTGAATAGTTTCCATCTACATCTGTAATAACCGGAGGAAAGCTATTATTTAAAGTAGAATCTTGTATGGTAACGCCTTGTAAACCGCAGGAAGATCCATCTAATAACACTTGGCCTGAAATAGCATACGATGTAATATCTATAAAATTAATCATGGATCTATTTGAAGCATTAAAAGTCAAATTAAAGTTAAATGTGCTATCCATTTCTGCATATTCACAGTTAGCAGTTTCTTTTCTGAATTGATGATCTGGAGTAACCGCTTCCACTTCATACATTGCAGCTAGATCACCATCAATGCCAGTGTAGACTTCTAATGTGAATTCTCCTAATGTATTTGTTTGGGTAGTAAAAGTTGTTGGCCAGCATGTATAATTGGTTAATTCAGTAGGATTTAATAAAGTAGCTTTTACCGTTCCACCAGTCACATCAACACAAGACTTTGTATGTATAGTGCCAGTAATAGAGCCCCTTGGAGCTTGCCCTGAAATTGGAACACTAATTAATTGGGATGTTGCTATAGCATTGCCATTTGTATTATATAAGTCAGTTCGTAAATTAAAATTGAATTGAGCATCTGGATCAACACAAGGAATCGTAATTTCAGTAAGCGATTTATCAAATTGGATCCATTGTAGAATACCCCCACCAGAAAGGAATATTCCATAAAGATTTTCAGGAATATCAGTAACTACATCCCAGGTTACAGTAACACTGCCATCCGGGTTGTTAGTAGCTACAACGTTAGCTGGTGGGTAAATAGGGTCTGTCGTAAAGCTTACAGGTCCTTGACTAATAAATTGTGCACCACATGGATCAAAGCAGGGTGAAAAAAAATTATCTATCCGAGCATCATTCCCTAGATAAAAAGTATAATCATTTGCTTTTTGGTGTCCTACAGCAATTTGATCTGTTCCTACCCATTGCGCTGTACTATGTGCTCTGCTTCCGGATGCAACGGTAATTCCAGGAGCACCAGGGGTACTCTCAATTATTTCGTAAAGATCATCGCCCAAACAATCACATCCAAAATTTCCAGACATATCGCACTCGAAATTGAAGTTGTAATAATAATCACTTGAAGCCCCTTGCGAGAAGCTAATGATAGATTGTGCGGAAAGATGTAATTGGATGATGCACATTAAAGTAAATGTGAAGGTAATTTTTAGATAGGCTTTTAGCTTAAATAAAGTTTTCATATGATTTAGATTATAAGTGGTTAATTGGTTCTTTTTTGGTGTAATTATTCATAGCATTCCTATGTCAAATAAGTTTTTTGCAATGAAATGGATAAGATTGCTAACAATAATTTATCTAATATTTCTAAATTTTGATCGCTTCAGTCTTAACTCACTGAGCGAATCTTTTTAAGAATATGGTGTAAACGAACTCTTTTAGAAAAATTAAATAAAACACTAGCGAAAATAGCTTTGAAAACCCAGTCTTCTTTTACGTGAGTTATTGGTGTATCAATTTCTAGATATTGGTCATTCTCAGAATTTATTGAAATGGCTCCAAATTCAGAAATGCTTGGAAGGCGCATATCTAATTGTAAGATATCAATATGAGTTCCGTCTTTTTTCTTCGAAAATTCTAGATAAGAATCCTCTGATCCAAAGATATTTAAAAGCTTAATATCTGGTCTGAGGTCAATAAATGGTTTGGCGTATTTTTGAACGATTATATTATCTTCAATCATTCCTACGTTTAATTGCGTATAGTAAGTTGGCATAGGGGGACCAACCATTCGCGCCGCTGGTTTTGGGGTCAGTTGCATTTCTTGGAGTTTTGTTATGAGTTTCCAATTTAAGGAATGCGTTTGATTTAAACAACTAAGAAAGGTAATAGTTTTTTAAAAATCGACCTTCGGAAGGTGGAAAATCATTCGAATATATCAATTCATAAATTAAATTATTAATAGGGATTTACTAGGACATTACTATTAGTTTTTTACTCATCTCGAAACCAGATTATATTAAATTAGAATAAAAGAATCATGGAAAGAGCATCTACAAAACACCTTAAACTTTTCATAAACCTATAAACCCCTAAACTAAAAAAGGCTGCGATACAAGATCACAGCCTTTATAAAACGTGTTATGCAAATTACTTTTCAATTTTATCCGCTAGTGCTTGAATCATATTTTTTAATTCCGCTATTTCTTTAGCATGGTCT
>CAYOIL010000156.1:0-9297 GCA_964403985.1 uncultured Saprospiraceae bacterium | reverse complement strand
ATAAGATTAAGATTGAATAGATGAAAAAAGAAAAATACGTCTATAATCCTGTAACACTTCGTTACGAGAAAGTAGAAGTACCTTTGAAGAGTAGGATTTTCAAGACTATTGCTTACGCAATAGCGGTAATTGTAACAGGTTTTGTTTTCTATGTTGGTATCGACCGATTAATCATAAGCCCACAAGAAAAAATTCAAAAAAGAGTAATTGAAGATATGTCTTTGCATTTAGCAGAGCAAACTAAATTCATCGATAAATTATCAGTAGAAATTGATGATCTTCAAGAAAAAGATGCAAATGTGCATAGAATAATCTTTGGAATGGATCCTATAGATGAAGCAATTTGGAATGGTGGAATTGGTGGTGATAATCCGTACAGATATTTAGAAAACAGTGCTGAAGTTACAGAGCAACTTGAATCATACTTATCAAAAGCTAAAAAGCTAGAAAGAAAAGTTAATTTACAAAAACAATCTTTAGATACGCTACATTATTTAGCTGCTGAAAGAGAAACAAGACTAGCTTCTATCCCTTCCATAAAGCCAATTAGAGAAGATAAATTAAAGAAAAAACTTGGTGCTTTATCAGGTTACGGAATACGTCTTCATCCCGTTCATAAAGTAAAAAAACACCATGCGGGAATAGATTTCACTGCTCCTCGAGGTACTGCAATTATCGCAACAGGTAACGGAACGGTTATTCGTGTTGAAAATAAAGGAAGCGGTTATGGTAAAAATGTAATAGTGGATCACGGTTATGGATTTACTACTTTATATGCTCACATGTATTCTATTAGTGTTAAAAAAGGAGATGTTCTTACTAAAGGGCAACAACTTGGAACAGTTGGAAGTACAGGAACTTCAACAGCTCCTCACCTTCATTACGAAGTACGAGTAAACGGTAAAGCAATTAATCCTATTGACTACGTTTTAGATGGTTTAACTCCTACTGAGTACCAAGAATTAGTGAATAAAGCAGGAATTGCTAATCAAAGTTTTGACTAGAATTGATATTATATTTTTTGGGCTTTAAGCCCAAAATCTAAATAAATGAACTCAATCTTTATATTTCAAACTTTCTTCATTGATTAGAATCAAATAATTCTAATCTATTTATTGACAGCTTCAGGTTTTATTACTTCGTTGGTCAGATAAACTATAAATAATAGTTAGTTTTTATACTATTTTCGAACTGCATTAGGATATTGCATTGACTATCAAAAGGTTATTTGAATAACATTAAAATTTGCTACTTATGAAATACATTTTCCTTTTCATTGCTATTTGTACATTCGCAGCTTGTTCTCATGATCATTCTAAAACAAATGAACTTCAAGATGAACTAAATAAATTACAAACCGAAAACAAAGAACTCAGTGCATCACTAAATGATCCTACATTTATGCACACCGTTTATATATGGTTAAAAAAAGATCTTTCAGATACTGATAGATCAAAGTTCCTAACTGAAGTTAAAAAACTAAAAGCTATTCAGTCTGTCGCTCGATTTAGAATGGGGACTCATGAAGATACTGATGGTCGTGGAGTCGTAGATCATAGTTATTCTTATGCCTTGAATATAGAATTCGATTCCGTCAAAGACCATGATGCTTATCAGATAGATCCTATCCACTTGGAATTTGTAGAACAATGTAAAGATCTATGGGATAAAGTTATCGTGTACGATAATAAGTTTTGATTCAACTAAATCGCCTGGCTTAAAAGATCAATTTTATTGTTTAATTCTTTATTCAATTCCACATCAATGATCCCTTCTTTGGTGAAATTTTTATTAAAAAATGGCAATGAAAAATCCGCTATGATATTTCCTCCAAGAAAAGGAAATCCTGCTTTAGCTATTCCTAAAACTGTTTGTCCACCTCTACCACCTGGTGAAGTAGCCATCAATAGCATTGGCTTGTCTTTCCACACCTTTTTATCTATTCTAGATAACCAATCATACATACTTTTAAATGCTGCAGTATAAGCTCCATTATGCTCAGCCAAAGAAAGTACAATCCCATCAGAAGAATTTATTATTTCATTTAACTTAATAGCATTTTCAGGAATTCCGTTAGTATTCTCTTCATCAATTCCATACAAAGGCATAGAAAATGTGTTTAAATCTATGGAAACAACTTCTGCACCTGCCACTTGGCTTGCTGCATATATTGCTAATTGCTTATTTATTGAAACGGAACTGTTACTACCACCTATCGCTACTATAGTTTTCATTTTGATATTTTAGTAAGCAAAAGTAAAACATTTAATTTTTCCTAGAATTATCTATCACTTAAATAATGAATGTCCTAAATTGATTTTTTTTGCTTGAGTTATCAAGATTATTTTCGGAGAAGTAATATAATCTATAAACTGATTTTGATTAACTAATACTTAATTAACTTACGTATTTCTAATTAATATCATGTTGCCTGTAGTGTCAAAAATTCTATATCCTCCTTCAATTTCAACGTAATCAGGAATGGTTTTAAGAGCTGAAATTAATTTTGCTTCGTTTTTGAAATTAATCTGGAAAAATCTTAAGCCTGCATTTTCATCAGGAGCTAATGGTTTGTTTTGACCATGCCATGAATTCATTACAATGCGATGCTGATAATCTCCTCCAGCTCCTAAATCGGCGTACATAAATTGAGGCAAGTAATTAAATTGTTCAAAGCCCATTTTATTGTAAAATTCATTTGACTTCTTGACGCTACTTGCATAAAGATGTATATGACCAATGTAAGAGTCATCAGACAAAATTTTACTTAAATTCTTATTAGTTACCGAATTTAAAATCTCATTTACATCTAAGCGTTCAGAGGCAGAGCGAATAATTCCATCTACACCTTCTATTTTAAGTCCGTTAGTTGTAACCACTCTTTTAAATCTTTCAGGTGTTTCTAATGTAAATTCAATATTAATACCATCTGCACTTAACAAGCTTATTATTCTATTATTAGATGCAATTAGACTATTTCGAAGTTTTAGACTAATCTCTGAAAGTAATTCACTCTCTAGATTTTGAAACTCATTTAAATGAGAAGTTGGTATAAATGATACAACACTTTCTTCGATTGCATCGATATAAATGACACTAGGTTTGTTGTTAGTTCCACTATCCATATCTCCTATCAACTAGCCTTCAGGAGCAAATTGCAATATATGTTCTTTACCTGCATCGTCAACCACATAACTTTTTAAGCATCCGCTTTGAACTTTAAAAGCATATTTAGCTACAGTGCCATATCTTAACAATATCTTTCCCATTGGAATCCTTTTGGTTTTACTTGTTTTAAGAGTTTCCATCGATAACATTTTTTTCAGTTAGTTTTAAATTTAACATCTAGGTTCTTTCTATGAAAATGAGCCTTTTACTAATATAATATAGAATAATCGAATATCAATATTTAGTCAAGAAAACACACATTCATCTTACTTCATGAAGCTATCCCCATAAAGTAAGACTGTATTAAGAATCTAACGTTCTAATTTATCTCAAAAAAATAAAGATTAAAATTTCTCCTTTTACTTTTAACTAAGCAAGATCTATAAACTGTAACTAAAAACTCAGCGTATTACTTCTTTTTACCTCTTTTTGATTTACTTTTATTTGACTTAGATCTTTTGCTTTTTGTACTTTTCGATTTTACACTTTTATTCTTCTCGCTTTTCTTCTTAGCAGGTGCTTTCTTTTCATTAACTTCCTCTGCTTCTTTCTTTTTCGCCTTAGGAACAGCTGCTTTCTGCTTTTTAAGTTCTTTGTCTTTCTTCTTTTTTTCTTTCAACTTCTTTTTCTCTTCCTTCGCCTTTAGCTTTGCTTGTTTCTCTTTTTCTTTTGCGGCTAGTCTTTCTTTTCTCTTTGCATCTTTTAGCTTTTTCTTTTCTTCTTTAGCCTTTACTTTCAACTTCTTTCTTTCTTCTTTCTCTTTTTGTTTTATCAATTTAGCTTCTTCCTTTATGTTCTTTTCCGCAATTACTTTTTTATCTGCTTCGGCTTTTTCTTTTAAAACCTTTTTCGCTTCCACTTCACTTCTACTTGTTGACACTGAAATACTATCCGCTTTTTTTTGCTTCTCTTCCATTTTTTACTTTGAATTTTAATTTTAGAATTTAGAAATTATGCTACTTACTCACACATAGAGTATGAAAAAACTTTCACAAACCTTAGCAGGTACCACACTTTTAAGACGTGAAAAAAACTTTAAAACCCTTAATTTAATGTTATTAAACAGAATTCGAGTTAAATTGCTAAATATAATTAAAAAACTAATTTAAGACATAATAACCTGAGTTCGGGATTACCTAGCTTATACATTTTGTTGATTATTAAGAGTTTATATTGATTAGGAGTGTGGCAATTTGAGCATAAAATAGAATTTTAAATAGTTTTCAGTAAGAAGAATCATAGAAACTCACCATTATCTTCGTTGAGTTAGCTCCATTTAGCCCGCTAAATGTTCACTAACTCGCCTCAATACTGGCGTTTTCTAAGATTTGTACTGCGCAATTTAACCCGAACTCAGGTTAATAAATCTTTCTGCTAATATTTACCTCCTTTAGTATTTAGGAAAGATAAATGTATCTAAAATAAAAAAGCCGCCAGCAACCTTGTTGCTGACGGCATCGTCTAAATAATTCACTCTACTTTTTCTCTATCCTAAGATTTCTCAAGCTTAAGACGTAGCGAAGTGCTATATATTTTAATCAATTAATATCATTCGACCACTAACTGAATCATCAGCAGTTGTTAAACTGTAGTAATAAACTCCGCTTCCATTCAACATAGAAGTAGTAATTTCGTATGTATTATTACCTACCCCGAATCCTTGCTCTGTTTGAAGTACTACTTTTCCTTCCATATCAAATACTTGTATCAATACTTCTGAACTTCTAGGAAGATCAAAGTTGATTGTAGTAAACTCGCTAAAAGGGTTTGGAGATACACTATGAGTTAATGATTCAATTAATACATCTTCAATTCCATTTTCACGAACATTCCATGTAAGTCCACCAGCTGCATCAATTGAGTTGTAACTTAATGATCGAGTAATTCTATCGGATGTACTGAATAAATTATTCAATGTACCATTCCTTTTGGCCTTAGCCACTAGAGTAAATAAAACACCATCAGTACTTACTTCGTCAACATTACTCCATATAGCTGATAAGTAACCACTTTGGGCGTAAGCCATATTAATATCACTTTCTCTTACATTCAATTCTCCACTTAAAACATCAATCACTTCTATCATCGAAGGATTAAATTCTAATGTCATTTGATAAGCATGCATACGTTCGAAATTCTCAGCAGTTACAGGAATCTCAATTGTCTCACCTTCAACAAATTTTTGATTATCAATTGTGAAATCCAAAGTATAATTCGTTCTTGTATCAGCATCAGAAATTAACTCTGTAGGGTCAGCAGATCCATTAATATCAGCAATTTTCACACCTACAAAATCATTGTCCATCATATTTCCTGCGAAATCAACTTCTATAGATTCCTCATAAGGGAATACATCAAAGTTTGTAGAAAACTCTTGAGCTTTCTTAACAAATCTCCAAGGTCTTTGGCCGTTACTAAAGTCTTCGTTGATTCCTAGAAGTAACTTTCTAATCTGAATTATATCCAAACCATTGATCTTTTCATTGTTATCAACATCTGCCGCTATAGTTTTATAAGGAGAATCAAACAATGTCAATGCTAGGATATGCTTCTGGATCAATACAATATCAATTACAGTTATACCATTCAACGGATTATCATTTTTCTCCGCAGAAATCGAATAATTCATATTTGGAAGTAAATCGAATGAATAGGTATCTCCATTTGTATCAAAATCATAAAACTCCTCTCCTATTTCATTCACTGCTTTAAATTCTACGTCAGTTATTGTTTGACCTTTAGAATCTTCTACTGAACCTCCTACTGTCATACTACTAACATCTTCACAGAAGTCAGCTTCATTGTCTTCTACTAATAATGAAACAGTACAGAAGTCTTTATTTCCTGCCTCATCAGTTACCCATATGTTGATGTCATCAATTAATTGACTTACACCACTTGTGATATCGTCACAACTGAATGTTCTAGATCCTGTTACACCGTTTTCTGTAAAACTAAGCGTCAAATCTTCTGGAGCTGTACAATTATCCGTTGCTCCTAGATCGAAATCTGAAGCCCAAATTACTACCTCACCATTATTATTCATTACCGCTGTTGATAAAGAAGAAATACAGTATGGAGTAGGTTTCTTAGCATCTTTAACCGTAAATAAATAATCACATATTGCATTATTCCCACAGTTATCAAGTACTGTCCATATAATCCTATGAGTTCCTACAGGGAATACATCATTTACGGATTTACCTTCTCCCTCAAATTCGTAGTTTAAGTCGCCTGTATTGAAAGCATCAATTTTCCAAGAATAGGTAAGATCTTCCTCAGCAGTACAATCATCTTCAGCTTCTACTTCAAGTGAAACCGAACCTTCACATGATCCGTAAGCGTCAATTGTTACATTAGCACAACTTGTTGTGAATTCAGGATCAACATTATTTATTATTTCAATTACTTGAATGTCTTCCCATATTCCAAGACCATTATTCACATTGAATTGACATTGATCAATTACCGTCCACTTTCTATAAATCTGAAGACATGCGCCATCTGCTATTTCAAATACATCATCCCAATACGTATAACTTACTTGACTACAAGCATCGTCTTGGATCGTTGGCTCACCTGTATCTTCTGGATCAGTAGAGTCATTACAAGAATTCAATGTTTTATTCGATGGGAAATTAATGTTATTAATATCGAATGGATCGTTATTAATTAAAGTAATTTTTTGATTTGCAACTGCAAAAAGTCCACTTTTATCTTGAACTGTAAATTTCCTTGTCACCAATCCAGAACCACATGATCCTATAGATACATTATCAACATAAGTTACTTCGTTTAATTCACAATTATCAAAACCAATAGCTAAACCACCTGTAAGATCAAGGTTAGTATAATCATCTTGGCAATCTAGTGTTATATCATCCGGAGCTTGTAGAGCTGGAGCGATTTTATCATCAACCGTAACCTCTACCATACAAGTATTGGAATTACCGTTTTCATCTGTAACTCTAAACTCAACCATGATCGTTTCTCCTACATCTGAACAACAAAATGTTGTCGTTGAAGCAAAATTTGTATTTCCTGCTACACCACAATTATCAGACATTCTTCTTACTGCGAATTCAACATCTGTACATTCATCATAAGATCCATCATCAAATGTCAAGGCATTTACAGTAACCGTTTCTTCAAATGATAGAGATACTGTTGTATGTTGATCACATATTGCTACTGGAGAAATATCGTCTTGAACGTCTATTTCTATCTGGTCAGAACCACTATTACCACAATCGTCATAAGCTGTATATGTCACTGTAACTGTTCCTACTTCTAGATTATTAAGGAAGAAATTAGGCCCTTGTTGTACAACAACTCCTGCATCAGCTTCAACTGTATAGGTTGGTAATGAAGTACAATTATCCACGATTGAAGGAATTGGTAACAATAAACTACCTTCACAAGAAGATGGCGAGGTAGATACTGGATCTACAGCAGGCACTGATATATTTGGACCTACTTCATCGCTCACTTTTATTATCTGCGTGTGTTCTACAACTGCACTATTACACCATTCAAACACTTGCCATTTTCTTAGTATCTTATAAGATCCTTCACATATTTCAATCAAGTCACTGTCATCATAACTGATTTCAACATTCTCACAAAAATCTCCTTCTGGACGTCCAGTTACATCTGGTGTTGGATAGCCTGAAGTACAAGATAAAGCATCTTCTTCGATTCCATCAAAATTTGGTGGGAAAGTAAGTGTGCTAAGATCTGTTCTCAAAACATTAATTGTATCCATACAACTAACTGCTACATTTCCACTTTCATCCACCGCTGTATACGTTCTTAATATTTGTTGAGTATAAGGACTAGAACAATCCAAATTCTCTACTTCATCAGTATATGTCAAGGTTACATCACCACATGGGTCAAGCCCAAAAACAGTGTAGGTATTAGTACCTTGAGGAACTGCAATAGCATCATCAGGAATTGGCAATCCAATAAACCCGCCACTTTGTGTTATTTCAAATTCAACATTGTCTACTGTTCCTCCATCACCAAAAGCGAAGTCAGAAATTCGTATTATCCATGTACCATTGGGGTCTTCTCCTATAAATGCAGAGAGAGGAGCAAAAGGCATAAACGTTCCTTCTATGGAAGGCACATTTGCCGTACAAGCATTATCAATATCTTCAGTTGCACTATCATCAAGCGTTATCGATAAATCTTCTCCACCACAAAATGGTTGTAAAATTAAAATTGCTTCCGTTCCTTCAGGTGAAATAAGGCTTACGCCCAAATCAAATAAAAACGTATGCGTTATATCTATATCAATATTTAAATCAGTTATGCTTGCTCCATTTAATCCTACTACCTCAAAAGGTATATCTGTAGTTGAAGGTCCGCCTGTAGATATTGTATTATTTGTTAATTCATCATTTGCTATTCTAATTCTCGAAGGAATAGAAGATAAAGGGTCAAACGAAATAGCATCACATTGCGATGTTCTTGTTGAACATTCTAATTGTGGAGCCAATTTATCTTCAATAAATATTTGACCAGCACAGAAATTCCCATCTGCATCTCTTATCTCTACTGTCAATGTTTCTCCTACATCAGCACCAGATACAACACCAAATGATTCATTACCATCAGCATCAATAATTACTACTGTATATTCATCGTAACATAAGTATGGTCCTCCTTCAAGAATCATATCAGGAGTTATAATTGATTCACAATCTGCACCTAGAGAGATGTTTACTATATTATTACAAGCAAGATTATCTATAGGGTCAGCAAAAGCATTAACCGTTACGTCAAAACTTAAAGTACTGACATTACCTGCTTGATCTGTTACTTCAAAAGTATTAGTAGTTGTTCCAGCTGGAAAAGCAGAACCAGAAGGTAAACCTGCGGTTTGGGTAATCGAAGTAGCCCCTGCAGTTCCTTGTAAATTAATAATTGCATTTTGTTGACCTAATCCTAAATTATTAGCATTCGTAAATTCAGGTAAAGAACAAAATGACGATTCTATATAAGTAGTTCCAGTCTCTCCATCATTATTAGTTCCCATTACGAATCCATTAAAAGTAGAACCTGGGCTAATAACTTGTACAACATAAGTTAAATCAGCATCTAAAGTTGCTACTATAGGAAAAT
>CAYOIL010000155.1:0-9354 GCA_964403985.1 uncultured Saprospiraceae bacterium | reverse complement strand
GCCGTTCTGTCTGTGCTTGGAATAGTCGAGATCACGCTCGCCCTTCTGGGCTGCACCTTGATGGACAGCCCAGACCTTGACCCTCGCGGACGCCTGCCTGAGCTTTCCAAACACTTGGCAATATGTCTCACTGAGTCCACCGTAGACAGCGTTGAACGTCTGCTCAAGGTCGCTCAGCGCGTGATGAGCCCTAGCAGCAATCGGTCCTAGTCCGGAGTATGCATCGAGTCCTCGATCTATCGTATCGTGATAATCTCCGATGAGTTCCTCGAGTCGGCTCTGATGCACCTTGAGGTGAGAGACGTTTACGAGCATCGTGTTGTGTTCGTCTTGGTCACCACGCAGCGCCCTAATCGCAATCACGAGGACGAAAATCCGGACCGCTTCCTCAAGGCTCTCTGGGATCTCATCAATGAAATCGCCGCTCTTTAGATTCTGAAGAGCGCCACAGTCAGCATCGATATCGATAATAGGACCCCTGCCGCGGGGGGTCTCGCCACTTTGCAGCTCCTCGCCAGACCTTTGGCCGAAGAAGAAATCCTGTCCCTGATAGTTTTCAGGAACCGGCATCTTGATCATGAAGTCTGACGGGAACAGATCGTCTTCATCCGTGTAGGCACTTTCATCGGGGTCGATGAAGATATTGGCGAACGGCGTGGCGGTGTAGCCTACGTAGGTATTTCGGGAAAAGAGCGCCAATAGCTGACGAATAGAGGCATTGGTCGCCGTGACCTCCTCCTTGTGGTGCTTCGTGTTGATAGAAGCGTAGTCCGCCTCGTCATCGATCAATAGCAAAGGTCCTTCGAGCTTCACGCCATTCTCTAAGTCAAGGAAGTGCTCGTCCACGATCCAGTCGCATAGCAGTCGCAGAACCCCCGAGTGCTTCTTGACCGTGAAGATCACTAGGTTCTCGCCCTTCAGCTTCACTCCCCCCCCATCCGCAAAGTCCTTATTGAAGTCTTTGACAGTGGAGGTCAAGCTGTGGATAGCAATTGACTTGTTGAATTTGCCCACGCCAATTCGTTCTGGTTGAGCGCTCCTAGCTCGAGCCAAGTGCTTGGATTCCTTACCGAGCACCCCTTCGTCTACTCTCTCCTGAGTCTGCCTGCGCAGCGCGTTGAGGTGACCGCCTAGGAGAATGATCACACGGTACCCTGCGTCGAATGCCTTGTTGATGAGGCCGAGATAGTTCTGGGTCTTGCCTGACTGGACGTTACCCATGACCAAGCCTTTTCGCGCCCATGGGCCCGGCGTTGTTGGGTCACCCGAGAAATCAAGAACATCGTCAATAACGCGTTCGTTGGCGCTAATGATCTCCGGAGGCCGACCCTGCTGAAGAAGCATCTGTTTGTATGCATTCCAGTGAGTCCAGTCGATCTCAGTCTTCTTGCTATCGAACCAGAGTGGGAGTTGCGGATTCCGTAGTGTGATCGCCTCCTCCCCGACCCTAACATCAAGCGAGTTGCTGATCCAGAATTTCACGCTCGCGACATTATTCTCGGTAAACTCTAGTTCAGCCTTCTTTCGTCGGAGCTCCTCAATTTTGCTCGATACGGCCTCGTCGATCGATTCAGTGGTAATAGGTAATCCGAGCTCGCGGCCCGCGTCCAATCCATCACTAATATTTGCCGCGATTCGCCGAAGCATTTCACTGGTCAATCTCATCCTCTATTCCTCGTGTGTGCGCTCCAGCAGTGCCTCAAGTGCCGACATGTCGAAAGCCTCCTGTTTCAGATCTTGAGGCCGGTCCGACATCTTCTGGTAAATGTGGTTCACTGGCAGCTTTGTCGAGAGCTCCTTGAGGTATTTGATTATCAGTCCACGCGCCTTGCGGTCGCACACCCTCATCAGCTCTATGAGTAGGGTGTTTTCGGGATCAACCTGATAGGTTATCGCGTTGTTGGTCTCATCCTCGCAGAACTTCCAGAAGCGGTTTGCGACTTCCACCTTGCCCTTGTAAGCGTGCACGTTCTTTGATCGCTTGACTGGGTCATTGAGGTATTTCTTCAGCTCGCGTCGGACCCTAGGTGGCATCTGGAGACTCGCTTTCTTGACGTCCGTGGACCACGAGTGATCGAGAGCCGCAGGAACGTCCACCTGAACCCGAGCGAGGGCTCCGAGCTGGCTGTGATGCTTGATGCCTTGCCAGCCGCCCGCGATGATCAGGCGCTTCTCTCGGTAGATGTACAGGCCCTGATTCTGAGAAACATGTGCGGCCCCGCCGAGGTCGACGAGTCGTTGAGGGCTCATACCATTGAAGTGAGGAAGAACGTGCGTGTTTATCTCGATGTATCCGCCTTTGCACCTCAGCTTGGCGGACGGTCCCTCTTGGTAGCCGCGCTCGCCCTTCATGAACGGGTCGACGGGTTGGATCGGTGTCTTGTTGACACTGAAAGACCGCTTGCATGTTGCAGCCATGAAACGATGGAAGTGCAGTGCGAGATAGCCTCGAAGATCTCTTAGCTTCTCGGCGAGCTCTACGCTGTGATCTCGGGAATGGCTGTCCGCACCAAGAAATGACAGCTTATCCCAGATGACTTGCGTGCCCGTCCTCTCAGAAAGCTCAGGGTCCACCCCCTCGATCTCGGACAGCTCGCTAGCCCCGAAAACCTCGAGGCACCATGAGTTCTGTTGCTCGACGTTGTCGACATCCCAGCGCGCCGCGGCGATAGGATGCCCCTCCGCCTTCGAGACGACGGTCAAACGTCTCGCTTGAGAGAAGCTTGCGGTCTTCATTCCGGATCCAAATCGTCCGAGATCGCCGCTCGCGCGGTCATCCGCTGGGTCCTTGCAACCAATTCGCATGTTGCGAGTGAGCTCAACAGGACTCATGCCGCATCCGTCATCAGCAATGCGGATGAACGGGCTGTCCATACCTGGAGGGGCAAAGATCTCGATGTTCCTTGCGCCCGCCGTGATCGAATTGTCGATTACATCCGCCACGGCCGAGTTCAGCGTGTAGCCGATCCGCATCAACGTCTTGATGTGTGACCGCGGACTCGGAGAAAGATCAACGACTTCAGGCATGCCGGTTGATTCCCCAGAATGTGTACGCCCTTTCCAACGCCACGTTCTCCCGCGGATCCAATCCATCGGCACTCGCGCTCAACTCTGCAAGGCTCAATGCAAACCTGCGCAGCTCACCGTCGGTGACCATGTGGAGGTAGTCCTCGATCTGGAGATCGGACTCGAAGAACTCAGTCAGCGCCTCCTCAAATAGCGCTTCCGTGAGCCCGTGGTAGCGCGCTTCGAGGATTCGGAACATCTCGGTCTCCTCCTCGCTCGATATCACGCCATCTTCACCACAGGCGCATGCGGCGATCATGATGCAAGCCTTGATGTCTTTGGTCAACATTTGTGAGTGTGTATTAGCCGCAATGGTAGCAGGGTCAGCAAGAGTAGCTGCCTGCACGAACCCCAGAAGCGCATCATGTTCTCACGACGCCGCTGCTCTAGCCTTCCGCTGAAATTGTCTTTGACGGTTGGAAAGAGACTCCCAATCAACGCTCGCGCCTCGTGTTCTGGCATCTTGTGTGTACCGAAATAATTCAGGGCTGCAATCTTTACGAGACTAGAGGGGTCCATAAAATCCGGACGCGTACTTGGTGCGCAGTTGAAGAGGGTTTGAGATGTTTGATAGCTGCTGATCCACTAGCCACACGGCCGAGAGTGTAGCTCGCTGAGTACTCGCCGGCCCAGCGCAAACGAGAGGTACGGGGGCACGCTGTTGCCGATTTGCCGAAACGAACCACTCATCGATGAGCGGAACAGGAACCCGTCAGGGAAGGATTGGAGGCGTGCGGCCTCTTGGACCGTGATCATCCTAGCTTGCTCGGCTGCTGGGTGGATATGTGAGTATGTGTCCTTGGACAGGTGCGCTGTCAGGGTGTGTGATGGCTGCTCGCCAATGAGCTTCTGCCACTTCGTTTCGAACTTGTCCCTTGCATATGGAGGAACGTACTTGGTCTTAAGCGAGGTTCGTTCGGAGGTCGAGAGAGGGCCTCTATCTGCTTCTAGCCGTTCGATCTCGTTTCGTAGTAACCGCTCACCGATCTCAACGGCTGCTGAGTAACCGGCTCCCTGTTTCATCTCTCGGAAGATCCGAAGGTCCCGATGGGTGTCGGGGGTGGTGTGGCGTGCAACTTGTTGGCTCGCGACTAAGCCGCCTGCGGCCGCGTGTCTTGGCCACGAGCGCATGTCCGCGGCGTACTGCGATTTCGTGAGAGACTTGTACGGGATGAGATCGCTTGACTCCCAGGGCTTGAACGGGAGACGAAGTGGACCCTTCATGTGGGCGTAGTACGCAGGTAAGTCGTCTATTGCCTCTCCCACCGTGATTGGGTTGCTTGCTCCTTCGGGTGCAGAAGGGATTGGGACCCAGTGATCGGTTCGGATGAGCGCGAGCTGAGGGTCCGCGTTGACTCCAGCGTGAGGTATTAAGCGAAGTGCACCCTTCCGAGCATCTCGTTGACCTCTTGGCATTCCGGTGAGGGTGTGACTCGGCGTAGGGAACGAAGGCACCGCGACACCGACGCAGCGATGTAGGGCGATCAAAAAGAAGCGTTCTCGCCACTGCGGCACGCCGTAGGCTGCGGAATTTAGAAGTGTGTACGAGACGTTATACCCAAGCTTCTCAAGCATGAGAGCGAGCGACCGTCCATGATTCTTGCCACGCTGCGCTAAGAACCCAGGGACGTTTTCTACGACGATCGCGAGAGGTTCGAGAACGCGGGCGTACTCTGGTACAGCGTGGTAGAGACTATTCCTCTCATCTTCCATGAAGAGGTCTCGTTGAACGTGAGTCTCTCTGACGACCTTGCGTGGGTCGTGAGGGAAGTTGAGTTTCGCTCTGCCGATTCTTGAAAACGTTGGGCATGGCGGCCCAGCGGTAATGACATCGATCGAGTCTCGCGGGTCAGTTTCTCCGTTCGTTCGACTTGCTACTTGGGCAAGTGCGATGTCTCCCCCCTCCACGGCGACAGCTTCGGCGACCTCATGGGTCTCTTGGTCGTCGCGGTGAAAATTGAATGCGTAGCTACGAGCGGCATCCGCATCCCGCTCGATACCCGCGACGGGTTTGAACCCCGCTCGCTCGAATCCGAGAGTGAAGCCCCCGCATCCAGAGAACATGTCGAGGAGGCGCGGCTTCGCGCCAGCGCGGACACGGTCTAGTTTTCGGCCTATCCTGCTCTGCATTGCGCCGTGATTCTAGCAGGAGTCGTGAGTCGATGAGAGCCGACTTCAGCTAGAGCGCGCCACCGTGCGGGTGCGTTTGCGCGGCAATTCGATTGCGAATGTGGCGCCCCTTCGACGGCGATCCTCTACTGCCTCAAGGGTCCCCCCATGCCGCTCGATCACTGACCGAGCGAGCGCTAGGCCCATTCCTTGGCCTCCTTCCTTGAAGCTGACTAGGGGCTCAAGAATACGCTGACCGACGCCGCTGGGGAGGCCTGGACCGTTGTCTGAGACAAGGATACGACACCACTCGTCGGTTGCTCTGACCTCGATAGTGAGACGGGCACGCTCTGTTCCCTCTAGCCAATCCATCGCATTCACGGCGAATACCTGGAGTACTCTTGTGAGTGTCTCTGGTCGCATTTCCATGCGCAGGGACTCTTCACCAGAAGGACGGGTGTGCAGGGTGATGCCCTTTGACTCGAGAGTTGGGCGGATCATCGAAGCATAGTTTTCGATCTCAACGTCGACTGCAATCGTACGCCGTTTGCGTCCACTGCTTCCCACGATCGGTCGCAGGTCTTCGAGTCGCTGTTTGAGCCCGGTGAGGCCTGTCCTGAGGTCGCGTCGCAGATGGCTTGCATCTGCCCGAGTGATTGAGCCACTCGGAACTCGCTCCACGTGTTGCTGGAGTTCCTCAGCAAGCAGCGAGACGGGCTCTAGGAAGGAGCTCATTGACTGGCCGGCAACGGCAAGCTCTAGCAACCCTTCCTCTCTCTGGACGTTCGCTGCGCTCGCGGCCTTCATCTCTTTTCTTACGTCGGCAATTGCGCCCTTGAGCTCTTTGCGCATGCCAGGCGGAGCCTTCTCAAGCAGTGCCTCCAGTCTTCCTAGGGCGTGGCTTCGGTCATTCCCATCGTTCACCTTGCCGAACTTCGTTGCTCCTTCTCTGTCGCGAGGATGACGCACATTCTGCCGCTCCGCTTCAAGTTGCTCAAGCACGAAGTACATGAGACGACGCAGGTCCTCTAGCCCTCGGTTGTTGATCAGACCCTCTCGGTTGGTCTGGTCTCTAAGGTCGGGATTGCCGTCTTGTGAGATTCGGACGAACCCGACGATCTGGTTGTTGCTAAGCCGCACCACTGGGTTGTTGACGCGCCTTTGGTCAAGACGCAGCCAGTCGTCGTGAGGCTCGCCGTAAGGCCACACTCTAAAGCCGTCTCTATAGACACTGATCCCCGACCAGTCCCGTAGCCATGCTCGCACGTCCGTTCTGGGGCCCAATCGAGCGAGCGCGCTAGTCTCAAGGTCGAAGCCATGGATGCGAATGTCGACGGGGCCGCACCCTAGATCGCTGCGTCCGCTCCAATGGAGCTTCACCGCGCGCTGGCCGTTGACGCTCAGCTCAATGCTGCTCAGTCCGTCAAAGCTTGCTTCAACTCTGTAAGGACTCTGGTCGAGGAGGTCGGCCTTGAGTGCTCCGGAATAGTCAGGGAAGTCGTCGGACTCCACCAAGATCCGGAAGCCCTCGGGTGAATCCAGTGGAGAGAGTAGGCGCGTCAGTCGGCTGCAGAGTCGCCTGAAGGTTCTCTCTGTCCAGCGTGCGCGTAGCCCGGTCAGAACGAGGATCGTTCCATGGCCCTTGATCGTCTCCGCCTTCCGAACCTCCCATTCGCACTTGATGTCGGAGAGCATGCGATCGTCGTCGCCGAAGTCGTCCCAGTTGAAGCGTACCCGGCTCGCATTCGAACGTGACTTCTTCGGCCTGGTCCCAGTTGAAGTGGGCGACAATTTCGTCCTTGCTGCCTCGCTTTCGCGAGATGAGCTGTAGCTTCGCAGCCAGCTTGTCGACCGCGAAGCGGCCCATTCCCTTTTCTCCAAGGAATCGCCGTCCAAGGCGGGTCTGCCGGATTCCAGAGCGGCCCTTCAAGGACCCCGCCGGCTGCATCCACCGACCAAGGAGCGCGTCGAGATCCATGCCATCTCCATCATCCTCGATGACGATGACCCCGTCGCCTTCTGCGACGTCCTGGAAGACAATGTTCACTTGGGAGGCATCCGCATCATGGGAGTTCTTCACCAGCTCCGTCATCGCCACAACATCGTCACTGATCAGTTCGGCACCGATCATCCGAAGAAGTCTGGCGCGAGGCTCGAACGCCGCCTTCCCCTTACGGGCTTTGCTGCTGTTGTTCTTCTTCTTTGCTCGCGTTGTCATTTGCTGTCCTCGACTTCCATTGCTCTTCGGAAACTCTTCGCGATGGCCTCAGCCATGACGGGCGGAACTGAGTTGCCCAGCTGAACCCACTGCTGACTTGGAGACCCGCAGAATACGTAGTCGTCCTCGAAGGACTGAACTCGTGCGGCCTCTCGCAGGCTGATTGAGCGAGCTTGCTCGGGGTGCACATACCCGTTCCCATCCTTCGCGAGGTGGGCAACGATTGTCTTCGATGGCTTGTCGGGTCTGAGACGGCTGTACTTGTCGTCGAACACGTCGGTCCGATAGCGCATCAGGTCCTTCCTCCCGTAGCGTTCAATCGCATGAACGCTATCTTCACCAGGTTGCAGCAAGCCATAGAGCTCAATGTCGCGCGCGTTGTGGTAGCGGACGGAGTGATTGAAGAGGACGCTGCCCTTCAGCATCCCAAACTTCTTCAGGTATCGACGTGCTCGACGGTCGTCCCTCGATGGCTCGCGTGGAGCAACGGCTGCTCCTGCGCCAGGCGCTAGCGGCGGCAAGTCGAAGATGGCTTCCGCGAGCGTTACTGGCGGCAATGCGTCGAGGTCGTACTCTCTTGAGCTTCTGTCTTGATAGTCGGCGGCGGGCATCGCCGGAGCCACGTGGTCGTGTCGCCAGCCAACAATGAAGTAGCGCGTTCGGTTCTGCGGAACGCCAAACTCGGTCGCATTCAAGCGCCAGATTGCGGTCTTGTACGCATATCCCGTTTCTTCCTCGATCCTCTCAGCGGCGTGCTCGATGAAGGAGCGTTTCATCTGCTTCGCTGACTTCATTCCCGGAACGTTCTCGAGCAGGATTAGCCGCGGCTTCAATTCAGCCGCTGCTACCGCTACGCACTCGTAGAGGTAGTTGCGGTCATCATGCGTGCTTTGATAGCCGTTAGCTGAACCCCGCGAGCGATGCCCTGCCTGTGAGAATCCCTGACAAGGCGGCGCGGCGATCAAGATGTCCGGCGAGGCTCCGCCGGCGAGGTCTAGAAGCCGCCCTGGTTCGATGTCCTCCAGATCGACCTCGAGGACTTGATCGTCGGGCACCGATGGGCGGTTGAGGCGGTAAGTTCGTAGCGCGGACTCGTTCATGTCAGCCGCCACGAGAGTCCTGCATCCTGCTCGATCGAAGCCTCGAGAAAGGCCTCCTGCGCCGCAAAAGAGATCGACCACCGTCGGTGCATCTGATGAACTCGCCTCGGTCGCTGCTTCCATTCGATGCTTACGACAGAATCGTGCGATCTCACACGTGTGACACCCAGGCTTCGCCTTCTTACAAACTGAACGGCCGTGGTCCTTCAGGCTCGAGTGGAGTGATTGGCGAAGGGGCGGTGGGATCAAGTCTGCTAGCGCTCTCTCGGCCTGAGCGCGTTTCAGGCCCTCAAGCTCCAGACCAAGCTGTTGGTGAACTCCGACTCGGCTCAACACTCGCAGTGCGTCCGCGCTCACCGGGAATGCTCCTCCCAGCTCTTCCTCTGGGTCTAGCCTATGCATGATCGCCAAGAGACGATCAAGCTCGCGCATCGTGGTGGCGAACCGATCAACCGTGTCGCGGTCTAGATCATCGACAAATTCGCTACTCGTTGACTTGCCATCTAAGAGGCGCTTGCGCCATGCCATGACCGCAGCTGGGAACTGACGCGGTCGATGAAGGAAGTCTTGGCGCTCCTTGCCTTCGAACGGCCAGCCCGTCACGGTTCTCGCGCCGGGATCTTCTCTCTTCGCAATCATCTTTCCCCCATCACCTTTCTGCACCTGCTGAGCCTACGAAAAGGACGCCTGAACTTTCATCAGGGTTACTCCCAAAGGCTTCATTCAGAAGCGAATCATGCACCGATACAAGGTGCGCTCAGCGCGCGAGTCCCTTGTCTGTTGGAGCGCTGCCAGTGTGAGGCAAATACCGAAGGAGGGACTCGAACCCTCACTCCCTTGCGGGAAACGGATTTTGAATCC
>CAYOIL010000154.1:0-9564 GCA_964403985.1 uncultured Saprospiraceae bacterium | reverse complement strand
CTTATCTTCTAATGTCATTTTTGACATGATTCGATCTACTTTCCTATCAATATCTTTTTGAGCCCAAATATTCGTGATTATAGCTGTAAAGATTAAAATTGAAATCCATTTTTTCATAAAGCTTTTGATTTGATTATTTATTGTTTATAGCACAAATAAAGGTCTTTTACTGGTAATTTAAATACATGTTTTTAAAAATTATTCAATTACCTGCTTCTTCATTGAAACAATAAATTGGTTTATTTAAGTACATTTGTTATTAAATATTGATTTTGGGCAATACGTCAGAACAATTAGAAACAATCTATGATAATATGTTTCCCGCATTATTTCTACAAGGAAAAATAATGGGTGCAAATGATTATTTGATTCGTGATACCATTCATGATATATTTCTTGAGTTGCTTGAAAAAAAAGAGATAACATCTGGAATTAAAAATTTTAAATCTTATATAAGTATTTCTTTTCGAAGAAAGCTAGCTAAATCTTTGAGAAAACAATTTACTAATTTAGATGAAAGTAAAATTGACAAAGAGAGCTCCTATGAAACATTTATTATCGAGAATGAAAAGAACCAATTTCTGAAGGAAAAATTAGCACTAGCTATACAATCACTTACTCCTTCTCAAAAAAGAATAATCAAACTAAAATTCTTTTCTGGTATGACATATAATGAGATCGCTTTAGAACAAGGTACTTCACTTAGAACCATTTATAATCAGTTTCATTCAGCAATTAAACTTCTACGAAAAAATAAAAATTTAAAATAAATTTCTTTTTTTTGGTAAATTCTCAATTTATTATTCTCTTATAGTAGATAAGAGTATAAAATGAATAAACTAGAGAGTGTAGAAGATTTTGTATCTGATGAAAGTTTCCAAGACTTTGTTTTAGATAAATCAGCTGAAAATGTTGAAAAGTGGCAATTATATATAATTGACAATCCAAATCATAGCCATTTAATAAATGAAGCTTCTCAATTAATTAAAACTTTAAGCCCAGGTGATCTTATTTCTGTTAAAAAAGAACCTGTTTTTCCAAGAAATAAAAAAAACAAACATCTTAATTTATTACTCATAGCTCTTTCAGTTTTTACAGCAATTAGTTTATTTATTGGGTTTCATTTTTATAAATCGGATAATAGTTATCTTAAAGATATCCATACTATTTACGCTTCTTTAGATCAAGTTGAAAAATTCGAATTACTTGATGGATCGATTGTCAGCTTAAAGCCAAATAGCAAAATTCAAATTGTAGGAGATTGGGAAAAATCTAGAGAATGTATTGTAATAGGTGATGCATATTTGGATGTAAATCCATCAGATTTGGAATTTATTGTTCATTCCTCCAATGATAAGATAACTGTTTTAGGTACTAAGTTTTTTATTTCAAATAGGAAGGGTTTTGAAATTGTGTTGGAAGAAGGAAGTGTAAAGCATAGTTCATCTTTTACAAATGATATTAAAATACAACCTAATCAAAAATTATTTAGAGAAGGTGATGAAATTGTCATTCAGAACGTAGATGCAACTCACTATGGGTATTGGAAAACAGATAAATTATCATTCATTGATGAAAGTTTAGAAAGTATTGTAAACATTCTTCAAAAATCTTACAATCTAACTGTTAGTCTTCAAAATTCGGCTCTAAAAACAAAAAAGATAACAGCACATATACCTGTTAATGATCCTGAATTACTATTGAAAGCTATAGCTGAAATTTATGATATTAAACTTTTTTATACAAATGAAACATATATTTTAAGATGATGAAGGAAATTAAAAATTATATGTTCTTGATTATTCTGTGTAGTATTTGCCCTTTTATTTCTTACTCGCAATCAGATTTGATATCAAAAAATTCAAATCTACCATCTGTAGCGAAACAATCTGTAACAGAAAAAACATTAGACAAACTTGTTAAAAGTTATGATATAAATCTAATTTATGATGTAGATGAAATTAGTAGCATAAAACTGAATAAAGTTGATCTGGGAAGTTCCACACCTGAAGATGACTTATATGCTTTATTTAAAGATACTCCTTTGACTTTTACAAAACTTACTTCTCAAACCTTTGTAATAAAGAAGGAAGAAAAAGCAAGTAAAGCATCAACTACAGAAATAGAAAATAGTACAGTACAACTATCAGGAAAAGTACTTGATAATGAGAATGGAGAACCATTAATAGGAGTTAATATTCAATTGAAAGGACTAAGTATTGGTACCCAGACTGATTATGAAGGAAACTTTTCTATTGAAATAGAAGAAAATCAAATTTTAATCATTTCTTATCTGGGATATCAAACTCAAGAATTCAAATTCTCTTCTGAGGAAAATATTATAATCAATTTAAGAAAAGATGAAAAAGTAATTGATGAAGTTGTCATAATAGGCTATGGATCTCAAAATAAAAGAGATCTTACAGGTGCGATTTCTCAAATTTCGGAAATGGAGATAAAGCAGCTACCAAATACGGGCTTAGAACAAGCTTTACAAGGAAGATCAGCTGGAGTATTTGTTACACAAAATAGTGGAGCTCCTGGAGGTGCCTTATCAATTAGAGTTAGAGGTACTGCCTCAACTTCAAATTCAGAACCTTTATATGTAATTGATGGAATTCCAGTAGTTAATGATAATCAAGGTACTTCCGCTACCTTTGAAACAGATGGTGGAGGACAGTATACAAATGCATTGACTACTATTAATCCCAATGATATAGAATCTATAGAAATACTTAAAGATGCATCAGCAACAGCAATTTATGGTTCTAGAGGAGGTAATGGGGTTGTTTTAATTACTACTAAACGCGGAAAAGAAGGGAAATCTTCATTGTCATATGACACATATGTAGGAGTTCAACAATTATATAGACAAATTCCATTAATGAACTTAACTCAATATGCAGATTATGTAATTGAAACAGGAATTACAACAGAGGTTGAAGAGTTTGAGTATCTCGATTTACTAGGTGATGGAACAAATTGGCAAGACGAAGTTTTTAGAGATGCTCTGATGCATAATCATCAATTTTCACTAACTGGTGGATCACAAGGAACTACTTTTTCATTAACTGGTGGATATCATAATAAATCAGGAATTGTCCAAGGATCTGGTTTTGAAAGATATTCGATGAAACTAAATCTTACGCATAATTATTCTGATAGATTTAGATTGGGTGGAAATATTATGGCAGCTCGAACAAGAGAAAATATTACATTCAATGATAATAGTAATGGTGTTATTTATACAGCTTTACTAACCCCGCCTAATTTGCCTGCTCGAACTTTAACAGGTGAATTTGGGGTTCCAGATGGTGATGTAATTCTTCAATTTTCTAATCCATTAGCCAATGCTATTGAAACACAAGATATAAATAGAAAGAATAGAGTTCTTGCAAGTGCTTATGCTGAGCTTGATATTCTAAAGGATTTTAAATATAGATTTGAGTTAGCTACTGATATATTATATGCTAATCATAATACATTTTGGCCACAATTTGAACGTAATAATTTAGAACAGAATTCAAAGGTAAGAAGGAATTTAAATAATTCATTTTTTTGGATAAACAAGCATCTATTAACTTATAATAAACAGTTTAACGAGAATCATAAATTAAATGCATTACTTGGTTTTGAAGCTCAAGAAGGTAAATACGAATGGTTATTTGCTTCAAGAGAGAATTTACCAACGAATGCATTAACAGAGCTGAATCTTGGTGATGCTGGTACTCAAGTAAATGGAGGTGGTGCTGGTGATTGGGCGTTGTTGTCGGGCTTAACTAGAATCAACTATTCTGCTTTTGATAAATATTTAATTACAAGTACTTTCAGAGTCGATGGCTCTTCTAGATTTGGCCCAGAAAATAGATATGGACTTTTTCCGTCAATAGCTTTTGGATACAGACTTAGTCAAGAAAAATTTCTACAAAATATTGATAAACTCAATAATCTGAAATTGAGGATAGGATATGGAACCGTTGGAAATCAAGAAATAGGTTTGTATTCATTCAGAAGTGTATTAGCTGCTCGTACTATTGCATTTGGTGATGATTTAACTACAGCATATTCACCTGATAATATTGCGAATCCTCAAGTTAAATGGGAGACATCTGTTCAATCGAATATTGGGTTAGATCTTGGCTTATATAATAACAAATTAGAGTTTATAGTAGATGTCTACAATAAAATTTCTAAGGATATGCTACTCCAACAAATAATTCCAGCGACTGCAGGTGGATTCAATCCTCCTTTTGTTAATATAGGTGAAATGAGGAATAGAGGTGTTGAAGTCACAGTGAATTCTCAGAATTTTGTAAAACCAATTGATTGGGCTACAACATTTACATTTACTGCAAATCGAAATACTGTTGTTGATCTAGGTACTAATGGTGCAATTCCTGGTATTTTACAGCGTGTACCCGTAACTAGAACAGTTGAAGGTCAACCTATAGGTCAATTTTATGGTCATGTTACTGATGGTATTTTTGGAAGTTTAGAAGAAATTGCTGAAAGTCCCTTCCAAGAAGCTGGTACTAGACCAGGTGATATTAAATTCAAAGATCTTAATAATGATGGTGTCATTAATGATGATGATAGAACATTTATTGGAAACCCAAATCCAGACTGGACAGCTAATCTTATTAATGATTTTTCGTATAAGAATTTTGACTTAAATATATTTTTTAGAGGAGTTTATGGGAATGAATTATATAACCTATTAAGAAGAGATTTAGCTGGTACTGGTGCTTGGCATAATCAATCAGTAGATGTAGTTGATCGTTGGACAGCGACTAATCCTGAAGGCACCGAACCTCGTTCAACAGGAATCGATCCGAATCAAAATAGGAGGGTATCTGATCGATTTATCGAAGATGGTTCTTATTTGCGACTTCAGAACTTAACACTTGGATATAATTTCCCTTTGACAATGGTAAAAAGAATCGGATTTACGAAAGCAAGATTTTACATCAGTGGACAGAACTTATTTACATTAACTAACTATTCTGGCTATGATCCTGAATTAGGATCTTTTAATCAGAATCCTTTATTAAGTGGAATTGACAATGGTCGTTTTCCCGTTGCTAGATCATTTATTATTGGTGCTAACTTGGGTTTTTAAAAAGTGAATTATGAAAATTTATAAATTTATACTTTGTAGTTTTTTAATGTTGTCTATCGTTTCTTGTGAAGGCTTTTTAGATAGACCTCCTTTAGATCAAATTGATTCTTCTCAATTTTATCAAACAGCAAATGATGCAAGGTTAGCTATGCTATCAGTATACGCTCCTATGCAATCTGTAAATTGGTATGGAAAAAGCTGGATGCTAACAGAAATACCAACAGATAATACCGAACCTGGAGGTAATGATCCTGATTTTTCGCCTATTGATAATTTTACAGTTAATCCAGATAATGTTCCAAATGCTGAATTTTGGGCAGAACACTTTAAAACTATAGCATTAGCAAATCAAGTCATAAGCAATGTCCCACCTATACAAATGGACTTAAATGAAAAGAATTCAATTATTGGAGAAGCTAGATTTATGAGAGCATTTGCTTACTTTGATTTAGTAAGGATATATGGTGGAGTACCTATAATTGAGGAAGTCCCAACAATAAGTAGTGACTTGAATGTTTTTAGAAATTCAGTTGACGAAGTGTACGTTTTTATTATTCAAGATTTATTATACGCTTATGAGAACACTAAAGTTGCTCATTCTGGTGCAGATTTAGGAAGAGCAACGAGCGGATCCGCTGGAGCCCTTCTGGCAAAAGTATATCTTACAAATGAACAATATAACAATGCAATAGAGCTGTCAAATGAAATAATCAATACTGGTAGATATAAATTACAAGATGATTTTGATGATAATTGGTTAAAAGAAAAAGCAGATAATAATCAAGAATCTATTTTTCAAGTACAATATGCTGGATGCGGACCTGTAGGAACAGGTAATGCTTTACAAGCATTTTTTGCGCCTTGGGGAGAAGGTATAACTGGAAATTCCGATGGATGGGGTTCACAAGTGCCTTCAGGTCCACAAGTAAACAACCCTGGTTCAACAATAAAAGATGCTTTTGAAGAACATGATCTCAGATTACACCAAACAATAATGACATCAGGAGATTTTTATCCCGAAATAAATGCAGATAAAGGTGGATATACATATCCCGCAACTGGAGCAAGTAAAACTTCCATAAATATTAAAAAATATGTAATTGGGGGCGGCCCTGATGTTTGTTTTATGACAACACCAATGAATGTGCATGTAATAAGATATGCTGATGTTTTATTGACTTTAGCAGAAGCTTCATGTGGTTTAAGTGGTGGTCTTTCAGTTAATGAAGAAGCAATTGAAGCTTTTAATCAAATTAGAAGAAGAGCAGGTATTGATGAAGTGTCCTTGTTGACTTCTGAATTAGTTTTAGAAGAGAGAAGGAGAGAATTTGCTTTTGAAAACCAAAGATGGTTTGATTTACTGAGAAGTGGAAAAGTAAAAGAGATTATGACATTACATGGTAAACTTATGCAAGATCATCATGTACTTTTTCCAATACCTAGTGAAGAAATATCTATTAACCCTAATCTAGAGCAAAATCCAGGTTATAATTAATAAAGATGAATTTTAAAATACAATTTATATTACTTTTTGCTTTATTGTTCTTTTCTTGTAAAAAACCAGCACCTGTACTTATAAGCTATTCTCCAGATTTTGGACCTCCAGAAACTTTAGTTGTCGTAGAAGGAGAAAATTTTGGAACTATTCACACTTTAAACTTTAGTGAAGGTGTACCAGCTAATTTTAACCCTTCTTATGGTTCTGATATTGGATTATTATTCAGAGTACCTGATGATGCACCAATAGGTGAGAACATAATTACAATTGCAACAGACGGTGGTGAATTAAAATTACCATTTAGAGTAACACTTGAAGCTCCTTTACTTCTTGATTTTTATCCAACATCTGCTCCTTTAGGTGCCGAAGTTACTATTTTAGGTGAAAATTTCTTTGAACCATTAGAAATATTATTCCATGATTCAATAGCTGCTGAAATCAAATTTAGAGCAGATGACTCAATTGTAGTTTTTGTGCCAGATCAAGCAACTCAAGGTTTTATCAATTTAAAAGCTAATGGAGGGAACAGTCTAACAAATAAGAATTTTACTCCAACTAAAGATATATTAATTTCAAATTTTGATGGAAATGGTATTCATAATGAAATTAATGACTGGTTATTCTATGGTAACATCAATGAAAATACATCAACTGCAATCTCTTCTGTAGACCCTGAATCCTTCGATGGAAATTTCTTGAAATTATCTAGTAAAGAAACTGTGCCAATATGGATAGGTGGAACAGAACACAATTCATTTGATGTAACTGAATTCGATGTTTATGAAATTAACAGCGGATTGAATAATACTTTTCTTGAGTTTCAAGGCAATAATAATGGCAAAGATAAAACAGTTATTAGTCTTATTTTAAGAGAAAGAAATGGATCAATCAATGATTTTTCAGCAAATGTTGAAATTGAAGGAACAGGTTGGAATACCTATTCTATTCCCTTAAATAGATTTATGGACTTAGATGGTTTAACCATTAATCCTCAAGATATTAAAGTAGTAAAAATACATATTGTTAACCCTGAGAATAAAACGGATGACATGGAAATAAATATTGATAATTTAAAATTCGTCGAAGTTTTATAACACTTACTAAATCAAATAATTATGAGAAAAAAATTACTTTTTTTACTCTTTATCTCACTTTGTAGTCTATCAGTAAACGCTCAAGTTTATCTAGATGATTTCGAAGCAGATAAAGGTGGCACCTATACTACAGCTGGTTATACTAGTGAAATTGCTAATTCTGAATGGACAATTACTGGAAATGGAAGTAATGGCCCATATGATCCTTTTGGATACATTTTTTCAGATGATAATGATGATCCAATTTCTGTTGACTTTACAGGAAATAACAAAGTTTTTATAAGAGTAAAAGCAAGTTCTTTGGGTACTCAGTATAGAGTTGATGCAAAGGACATAAATGGTTACGTGACTACTATAGATAATGTAACAGAAACATTAGTAAACGAATATGCATTACTTGAATTAGAGTATACTTCTTATCAAGACGGTGGATATGGAGGTACAGCATGTGAATCAGCTGACGCTCCTTGTCCGGTAGACGGATCACAAATAACTGAACTTGTCATGTTTTTAAATCCAGGTATACCAGGTTATGCTGGTACTGCTGTAATTGATTTTATTTCGGTTGGAGAAGCTCCTGATTCAGAAATTATGAGTGACGTATATCAAGATGAATTTGAAGGAGATTCTGTTACTAATTATATTGCCTATGGAGATGGACATACAGGATTTGTTGAGGATGGAGTTTGGACAATAAATGGTGATGGTACTGCTGGACCTTGGAATCCAATGGCTTACTTTTTTCATAATATGACAACTTTGGACACAGCTGATATAAATCTAACTGAAGGAGAAAATAAAATTTTCCTAAGAGCAAAAGGTAGTGTTGATGGTATTTCTGTAAGAATCGATGTTCAAGATATTGATGGTTTTGCTTCTACATTGGGAAGTGTAACTAAGATAATTTCTAGTGAATGGGCTACATATGAATATGATTTGACTGGTTTGTACCAAGATTTAGGTTATGGTGGTACACCATGTGATGCTGATACCGCACCTTGCGATCTTGACCCCACAAGAATCGGTAATCTAGTCATATTTATTACCCCTGGTGTAGAAGGCTTTAGTGGGCAAGTACAAATTGAATATCTTTCTATAGGAACAGCACTAGAAGTTATTGACCCTGGTGTTTCTGAAGTTGTATATGGCGATCATTTTAATGATGGTAATTTATTTGCCACATCTGATGGTGCATGGGCAACAAATGAAGCAAATAGTGAAGTTACTGTAATTGGTGATGGAACTGCACCCCCATATGCAGCTGTGAATTATTTACCTCATGATATGGAAACTTTGGAGCCGATAGTTCTTGATGTAACTTTAAATAACAAAATTTATATTAAAGGAAATTCAACTGATGAAAATACTTTAATCAGAATGGATTTAATAGATACTGCTGGTTATATTACAACATTACCTTCTCTAACTAAGGTATTAACTAATTCTGATAAAGTATTAGAATATGACTTTACTGGATTGTTTACTGATGCAGGTTATGGTGGAACACCTTGTGATGCTGACTCTGCTCCTTGTCCTGTTGATCCTACAGCAATCAGTGGAATCTTATTATATCCTAATCCAGATGATGGAGGTTTTAATGGTACTATAACATTAGACTATGTTTCTGTCGGAGCTCCTTTGGGTGAAGACATTGAGCAATATACTGATCAATTTGAAAATGATGTAAATGTATTAACTGATGTTTCTGGATTTACTTCATCAGAAAGTGAAGGTGAACTTATAATTACTGGAGATGGAACGGCTGGGCCATATGCAGCTTTAGGATATAATACACATGATCAAGATACAGGGGCCGATGTTGTAATTGATTTAACGCTCAATAATAAACTATA